>JABJDN010000040.1 GCA_018665385.1 Phycisphaerae bacterium
GCCCACACAAAGTGCATTGTTCCCTCTTCGTTGACACCGTTCGCCCAACCACCTTGCGCTACTTCTGGCCATAAGTCGCCAGGGATATCGTCCATGATGAGGATGCCACCGTGTACAAGTGATTGCTTGCAGAGTTTCAACAGATGCACTGCATCTGATACATCAGAAAACAGCATAAACGTCTGGCCACTACACACAATTGCGTCAACTGGTTCAGGCAAAGGCAGAACATCCATCACATCACCAGTGCGTAACGTTGGGTCTAGCGATTGTGCACTACATCGAGATCTGCATGCTTCGATAGCATGTTCGTCTATATCAATTCCTGTAAGTTGATGGCCAGCACTTGCAAGCGGCACCAATACTCGACCATCACCACAACCAATATCAATGACTGTTTTAGGCTCTTCCCCAAGCAATCGCAATATGTACTCTATCTGTACTTGCGACTGCACTTCGTCCATTGGAAACCAATCGTTCATTCGCACAATGATACCCCCCTTTATGCAACAAAAGTATTATTCAGTTGCTTGGTCTGCTGTTTCTTCGGTCGGTTCCGCGGCTTCTTCAGCAACTTGCTCTGGCTGCTCGGGCTTGGAGGGCTTCCAAGAAGCTTCCCTTGCAAGGCCTTGCACATCTGGCAAATCGTTCAAGTTGGCAAGCCCAAAAATTGCAAGGAATTCCTTCGTCGTTCCGTACAGCATTGGTCTACCGAGTTCTTCAGCGCGGCCAACTATTTTTACAAGACGGCGATCCATCAGTCCTCGAAGAACATCGCCGCATGCTACGCCGCGTATGACTTCTATTTCTGCGCGCATCACTGGTTGGCGGTACGCAATTATTGATAATGTTTCAAGTGCTGCTTGCGAAAGTTTTTGTTGCTGACGCTCTGCGTGTAAACGAGAGACTAGCGGAGCAAATTCTTCTCGTGTCATGACACGGTATCCGCCAGCAATTCGTTCAATACGAAAAGCTCTTGCTTCACTGTCGTACGACGAATTTAATGTTTCGATTGCAACTTTGATTTGTTTCGTTGCATCGTCATCTTCAATGCCGAGCACGGTTTTCATTTTTGTTTCAGACAACGAGCGTTCACTTGCAAAGAGCAACGCCTCCACACGTTGTTCAAGCGGCATGCTTGCGCATGGGGTTTGCTGTAAATCTAAGCTGCCTTGCGATTCAGTCATTACTTACTTGCTAAAGCAACTTTGGCTGTGGCAACTTGTTGTGCACGTTCAACTGCTAGACGATCTTTCTCGTCTGAAGTCACACGAGCGTTTGCCTCAGCAAGTTCAGCTTTTGCTTCTTCAAGATTAATTTCATCAGCAGGCAGTGCGCCTTCAGTAACGAGCGTTAATGTTTCACCATCAACATGAGCGAATCCACCTTCAATTAGGAAACTAGCAGATCCTTCTTCATTATCAATACGAAGTGTTCCTGGGGCAAGAGTGGATAGAAGAGGAGCGAGCCCCTTCAGCATGCCATACTGTCCATCCCATGCTGGGAATGAGACATAGGTCGCCACACCATCGAAGGCGTTTGCGGTTGGAGTTACAATTTTGCAGGGGAATGTGTTTGCCACTGGTCTTTCCTATATAAAAGAGGGTTTGAAGCCTGCGCATGATACCTAAAATTCACTGAATACGCACTCAAAGAATGATTCTCCGTTACAATACATCCCTTTATCCACGAATCCGGATATATGCATAAAGCCCTAATAGGAGAATGGCCACGTGACCACAGAAGCACCAACAATGACTACATTCCTTAACACTAACTTAGACCTTTTCAGCCCTTGCCCGTTCAAGGTCGCTGACATATCTCCAGAGACTGTCGCATTTGGTCGTAAAGAAATCGAGATAGCAGAATTCGAAATGCCAGGTCTTATGGCTCTTCGAAAACAACATGGCGAATCGAAACCACTGACTGGCGCGCGAATCACTGGTTCGTTGCATATGACTATTCAAACTGCAGTCTTGATTGAAACACTCACAGCGCTAGGCGCTGAGGTTCGCTGGGCTAGTTGTAATATTTTCTCGACTCAAGACCACGCTGCAGCAGCAGTTGCGGTTGGTCCAAATGGCACCCCTGATAACCCACAAGGTATTCCAGTATTCGCTTGGAAAGGCGAAACACTTGAAGAGTACTGGTGGTGTACATTCCAAGCATTGCATTGGGGCGAAGGCAATTGCCCGAACCTTATTCTTGATGATGGTGGCGATGCGACCCTTGTTGTGCACAAAGGTGTTGAATACAACAAAACTGGCACTGTTCCAACAAGCGAAGGTGCAGGCAGCGAAGACGAACGCATTATTCTTGACTTGCTTGCAGATGTTCAAGGCTGGAACAACAAGTTCTGGGAACAATACGCAGTTGAAGTCAACGGCGTAAGTGAAGAAACTACAACAGGCATTCACCGAATGTACCAAATGGCGAGCAACAACTCATTGTTGTTCCCGGTCATTAACGTAAACGACTCTGTTACAAAAAGCAAATTTGACAACCTGTACGGTTGTCGCCACTCATGCGTTGACGGAATTATGCGTGCAACAGACGTTATGCTCGCTGGTAAAGTTGCACTTGTTGCAGGGTACGGCGATGTTGGAAAAGGTTGTTGCCAAGCACTCAAAGGGCAAGGTTGCCGAGTAAAGGTAAGCGAGATCGACCCAATTTGTGCTCTACAAGCAGCGATGGAAGGCTACGAAGTTGTCCGCATGGACGATGTTGTAAGCGACATTGATGTCTTTGTCACAACAACTGGCAACTTTAATGTTATTACTGCTGCCCACATGTCCAAAATGAAGCACAACGCAATTGTTGGCAACATTGGTCATTTTGATAATGAAATCGATATGGCTGGGCTTGAGAATGTTGACGGCATTGAAAAAATTACCATCAAGCCACAAGTGGACGAATGGAAATTTGCTGATGGACACTCCATCATCGTGCTTGCTGAAGGCCGGCTCTTGAACCTTGGTTGCGCAACTGGCCACCCAAGTTTCGTTATGAGTAACTCCTTTACGAACCAAGTTCTTGCTCAAATGGAACTGCATGCAAACCACAGCAATTATGAAAACAAAGTATTTACACTTTCAAAGAAACTCGATGAAATGGTTGCCCGGTTACACCTTGACCAACTTGGCGTGAAGTTAACCGAACTCACTGCTGAGCAAGCCTCGTATATCGATGTTCCTGTTGAAGGACCTTACAAAGCTGAACACTACCGGTATTGAGCTACAAAGCAAAGATTTGACTAAAAAGTGACTGTCGTCTTCCTGGCGACAGTCACTTTTTTTCGTTTGGGTGTATCATTCCCCCTTCAAATGAGCGACAGACTCACTCACGAATGCGGACTTGCCTTTGTACGGCTTCGAAAGCCCCTGCACTACTACCAGGAGCAATACGGTGATGCTGCATGGGGACTTCGAAAAACATACTTGCTTATGCAAAAGCAGTACAACCGCGGTCAAGATGGTGCTGGACTTGGTGTTGTCAAATTTGATATGCCCGCTGGCGATCAATTCTTGTTGCGTGTACGCTCAGATAAAAACAATGCAATCGAACGAATTTTTGATGCCATTACTGAAGACACCGAACAATTACGTGATGCAATCACCCCTGAAACTGAAATTGACGCAAAGCGTTCGTGCAGTTTTTTAGGGGAGGCTTACTTAGGTCACTTACGCTACGGAACGCATGCAGGGAATTCCATGGCGATGTGCCACCCCTTTATGCGCAAAAGTAACGTTGCAAGTAGAAACATCGCTCTTGCTGGCAATTTCAATATGACAAATTCAAGCGAGTTATTTAAGAAACTTGTTGAATACGGCTTGGACCCTGCAGGTGATAACGATACACAAGTCATTCTTGAAAAAATTAGCTACTTTTTGAATGACGAACACGAACGACTCATTAAAGAACACAAATTAATAGATGGCAGAGAACGGGCTAAAACTGTCTCAGCCGCTCTTGATATTCCACGACTTCTTAAAAAAGCGGCCCAATATTGGGACGGCGGATATGTGTTTGCTTCACTCATCGGCAATGGAGATGCCTTTATTTGCAGAGACCCTGCAGGGATTCGCCCAGCGTTTATCTATATAGACGATGAGGTTATCGCGTGCGCTTCAGAACGTGGCGCACTCGCAAACGTATTTAATGTCGACCCTGATGATATTCAACAAGTCGCACCCGGGCATGTGGTTGTCATCAAGCGCGATGGAACAATTCAGGACGCTGAATTTACAACACCAATTGAAACCCGGCAGTGCACGTTCGAACGAATTTATTTCAGCCGTGGTAATGATCCGCTTATCTATAACCAACGCAAACGCTTAGGCGCGAATCTGGCCCCGCGAGTGATGAAAGTACTTGGCGAAGACATTGACCGATCTTTCTTTAGTTATATTCCTAATACAGCAGAAACTTGTTTCCTTGGTTTGCTTGAAGCTGTTGGTGGCGCACTTCGCTCTTTAGAAGCTGATGTCATCTGGAATAAAATTCGGGATGGCTCCGTTACACGAACTGATTTAACTAAACTCAACCACACGCGTGTCAAAGCAGAGCTCATCGCACATAAGGACCAGCGGCTTCGCACCTTTATTACGCACGATGCTGCACGACGCGATTTGGTTACCCATATTTATGACATTACTCGTGGCTTGATTGAGAAAGATGACACACTCGTAGTCGTCGACGATTCCATCGTACGCGGAACAACCCTACGCGAATCAATCATTACAAGTCTCTCTCAGTTGAATCCAAAACGAATCGCAGTCGTAAGCTCTGCACCACCAATCATGTACCCCGATTGCTACGGCATCGACATGAGCCAAATCGGCAAATTCATAGCGTTTGAAGCTGCAGTAGAGCTTACAAAAGAACGTGATAACGAAAGCCTTTTCGCAGACATAGCAAGGCAGTGTGAAGAACAAGCAAAACTTCCCGTTTCTGAAATGAAAAATGTTGTCAAGGAACTGTATGAGCAATTTTCATTAAAGGAAATTTCATGCAAAATCGCAGACCTCGTAAGGCCAAAAGGCTTAGGCTGGAGTGGGCAACTTGATATCATTTACCAAGACGTTGATGGCTTGCGAGCAGCGATGCCAGAATATACCGGCGATTGGTACTTTACTGGTGATTACCCAACCCCGGGCGGTAACGCAGTCGTAAACCGAGCATACCTCCACTGGTATAACGGCGACGAATCAAAACGCGCATATTAAACGGTCACATAGAGGGTCTGGCTATTTACAGATATTCGGATACATCTGGATCGCAAAATCCGAGTTTCTCGCGCAATGTTTTTTGGCTCGTGCCCGGCACGAGAATAGCAGAGTTAGCCAGCTTTGGAGAATGAGCCGGTATCTGGTTTAAAGGTTGTGGTTGTTGTATCGACGCCTTCAGACGTTGTTGCCTGCGACAACTTTTTGAGTTTGTATTCTTTCAGAGCAGAAACAAGTTCTTCAGGCTTATTGCTTATCCTTGATGCTGTTTCTGCAATTCTATCTGCAGTCGACCAAAGGTCGTTCCGCATCGTTTGCTCGAGAGCTTGTGCTAACTCAATACATGTCCAATAATCTACTGTTGTTTCTAGCATGATAAATACCTCTTTTCAGTAATCCCGCCAAACCCTATCGGCAGCAACAAGTCAAACGCTTGAACACTTCATACAGTTCGATTTCAGGTATAATTTCTCACTATTTTGATAATTTCACCCTTTAGACCCCGCCTACAGCCTATATTTTTTCCAATTTACCTCTGAGGTTACCGCTGTGTCTTCCTCTGTATCATCCTGTGTGTTTTCCTCTGTATCATCCTCTGTGGCAATCATCAAGTAGAGGTAAACATGACTTTATGCTGCTTTACGGCACATTCACAGCTGTTTACCTCTGAGGTAACCTCTGTGTCTTCCCTTGTGTCATCCTCTGAGGTTGCCTAGAATGTAAGGCTAGTTTATTATTGGACCGTGAAGAGAATTGGGGTGGAATGCACTTGAACGGGTTGCGAAATTGCGTGTTTTCTGGTCTAATTCGCCGTTCCCCACCTAATTTCTGCGGGTTCGTACTTGATGGTCAAGTGCTCCCCAGCCGGTGTTGTTATTAAGAACTGGTGATTATTGTATGGCTCGTTACCTTGGACCCAAAGTAAAACTCTCTCGTCGCGTCGGTGTTCCAATTGCGGACATTCCTAAGCACACTGCAAAACGACAACTCACTCCTCCAGGCCCTCACGGTTTCCGTGGTCGACGTCTGAAGGATTACGGTGTTCGTCTAGTTGAGAAACAAAAGCTTCGTTATCACTACAACATTCTTGAAAAACAATTTCGCCGTTACATTGCACAAGCAAGTCGCCTTCGTGGCAACACCGGTGAAGTACTTCTACAACTATTAGAGCAACGGCTTGATAACGTTTTGCGTCGTGCAGGTTTCGTCCGCACGATTTGGGCAGCACGTCAAATGGTTGTTCATGGGCACGTTCTTGTCAATGGCAAGAAAGTTGACCGACCTAGTTTTGCTGTTTCAGAGGGTGATGTCATTAGCCTTAAACCAAAGGTGTATGATCTCGCTCGAACGAACATGGAAACATTAGCTGGCCATATCGTTTCAGATTGGCTCACAATGAATCCTTCAGAATTGACATGCACGGTTGTAGTTCAACCAAAGCCTGATCAAATCCCGTTCGATGTAAACACAAACCTTATCGTTGAATTTTACCGTTAATCAATAACCGCCGTTGGTGGTCACTCGCCAACACTTGGCAAGGACTACCTACTCATGTTTAAGTTCCTCCGCAAATACAGCGTATGGATTCTCAGTTTTGGCGGCACGCTATTGCTTATCGCATTCGTTGCTCCAGATGTCATCCAGCGGTTTGCTCAAGAAGCGGGCACATCAGGCACAATTCAAGCACGAGTAGGAAACGGCGAGACCGTTGGCTACAAAGAGTGGCAAAAAAACCAAGTTGAGGCCCAAATCATTGACGATTTTTTCAGTAACACCATTACTGTAGATTCGCCATCGCATTGGTTCTTACTCACGAGGGAAGCAGATATTGCCGGCCTTACTCCGCCAATTCAAATTCCTAACGATCCTAACTCCATTGCACAAGTTAATACCATCGCTAGGCAGAGTGGTGCGAGTGGACAAACTGTTCTTGAAACGTTTGCTCACCTTCAAGGTGTACAGCGACTTATGAGCATGTACAGAAATGCAGGCAAATTTTCAGACCGTAGGCTACAAAAAGCCGCAGATGATTATTTTTCAACTGCTGCGGTAGAAACCGTTGTCATCGATGCAACACCACAAGGCAATGAAACATTTTCAAACGATGCAATGCAAGCACAACTTGACGCTTGGGCAAATACTCCTGCTGGCGAAGGCGACTTTGGTTTTGGATACCAACTTCCTGACCGCTTCAAAACTGAATGGCTCGTCATACCATCTAGCTCTATCACAACATCCGCAAAACAAAGCCCTGAGTTTTCAACCAAAGAACAACGCAAATTCTGGCGACGCAATGAAAATGATCCGCGCTTCCCAGAAGTAGGCTCCACGACTGACATTCCAGAAATTGTGCAAAACGCATACCTTGAAACTCTTACTGCTCAGAAACGAACTGAAATCAGTCGTAGCGCAGCAGAGCACTTGCGAAACCCTCGACGTGGTTTTAACCAACAAGATGGCTTTATTGATTTACCAGATGATTGGGATGCACACCAAATATCGTACGAATCATTAGCAACAACATTGCAATCTGAATTTTCTATTGCGTTACCTGAATTCGGGTCAATCTCGACTTGGGCTTCCACAGCGGATGCAAGCGCTACGCCAGTCATCGGTACCATCGTTGCAGTGAACCAAGGTGAACGCGCTGTGCCATTTGAAACGCTCGTTGATTCTGCTAAAGAGTTTGCTGCAAACGGCACTTTCAGAATCCAAGAACGTGTTTCAAGCCCAGTCATTGAAGACACCTCGGGTGACTTAGTCCTGTTTCGACTTACGGAAACAGACGCAGCGAGAGCGCCGCACACACTTGCAGAAGTACAATCGCAAGTTGAATACGATTTAGGCAGAATTGCAAGTTGGAAAAAACTGCAAGCAGATGCAAGCTCTATCGAACAGAGCGCACGCGAAAACGGTTTGCTTTCGTCATCGGTTGAATACAACACAGAAGTAAACGCACCACGACCAGTATCACTTATTGAAACTGGCATTCCTTCTATACTTAGCCCAACAGATCGTCGCCCACTTATGGCGAACGCAATTGGTCAACAACTAGCCCTAGGCGCACAAATTAAAAATATGGCGACTTCTATTCCGAGCCTCGAGCAAAACGACCGTGATCTTATCCAATCAATAATGGATAGAGCAGACACGCTTCCGTTGGATGTACCAATTGCAGCATTACCTGTAGACAAACGTATCTTTGTTACGGAATCCAATGAAAATATGGCACTTGTTCTTGTTCGCTTCACAGGCACAACCCCTGCAAGTACTGAACTCGCACAAGAGTTTGTTGCAACTACGGCTACTGCCCCAGCGTTGTTACCGATGCTTCTTTCCTTCGATGAACTTGGCGGGCTGGCTGAAATTAGCAACACATTCTCTTTTGATGCACTTGCAGAACGGCACAACTTTGAACGCGGTAACGCAACAGTAGCAACGGAAGAAACTGAAGTTAACTAACTTTTGAACCTGTAGGCATTGGCCTATCGCAACGAAGCACTGCAACGTCTTCGGCATCATCGCCGTTACGCTTTGTTGCTGCTACAACCATTCCTTCGCTTATTTCGCCACGAATCTTACGTGGTTCAAGGTTCGCAACTATGACTACTTGCGACCCTTCAAGGTCTTCGGGTGCATACCAAGCCTTCATACCTGCACATATTTGTCGGCCTTCTGAAGTACCGTCATCTATTTGAAGTTTTAGCAAGCGATCTGCATCTGGATGCAGTTCTGCTTTTGTAACAGTAACAACGCGAAAGTCTACTTTTGCGAACTCTTCGTACGATATTTGGGGTAAAAATTCTGTCATAAGACTTAGTAGTTTACTCGACACCGACAGCTTTCGCATCACGGTCGCTGAGCATTCCTCCATCGCTTCGCAGTTTCACAGTGCAGTCGCGTTTCCACGAACGGTCGCACCGAGGCTCTTCACGCAAATCGACAACTGAAACCGAATCGCCTTCAAAAGTGACTCGGGAAACACCGCATAGATCTGCGACGTCGCATGCATCAAACGCAGATAATGATTCTGGAAGCGTAAGACCAGCATCTAGAGAGTTTTCAATCCCATCAGACTTTGCGTTTTCAATCGCTTTCAGGGCAAGCTCACGTGTTGCTATTACAGTTTCCCACCCGCTATCGACTTGAATATCAATTGCTCTAAACTCTTGAAGATGTACGCTCCCCGCATCGTCACCATGCAACGCTCGCCATGCTTCATCTGCAGTATGCGGCATGAAAGGCGCAAGCAAGCGGATTAATGTATCTGAGATTATTCGTATAGTCGATTCTGTTTGTACGCGCCTTTCAGAAGTTTCACTATCGCAGTACAACCGGTCTTTCACTGTAGTTAAATACATAGATGAAAGCGTGTGGTTACAAAAATCGTACAACGCTTGTTGTGCATTCCTAAACTCATACGACCGCAACGAAGTCGTAACAACTTCTACAGTTTTTGAGAGTTCGCCTAATACCCAGCCATCGATTGATGTAGGATCAACTGCTTCGCATTCCTGCTCCCCACTATTGCCAAGTAAGAATCGCAAGGTGTTTCGTACTTTGCGGTAACTGTCTGCAGCAATCTCAAAGAAAGCCATATCAACCTTGATATCATTATCGTAGGCAAGTGAACCGACCCACCATCTACAAACATCTGCTCCAAAGTCTTTTAACAATTCGTCAACGTTCAAAGCGTTCCCACCGCTCTTGCTCATTTTTTTGCCATCTTTAGCGACCATAAATCCGTGCGTGAGCACTGTTTTAAATGGTGATTTTCCTGTAGTCGCAAGCGCTGGCAACATAGAAAGTTGGAACCATCCACGGTGCTGGTCGCTGCCTTCAAGGTACAAATCCATTGGGTACCCTTGCCCTCGCTGTTCCATGACCGCATGCCATGACGTACCGGACTCGAACCACACATCAAAAATGTCATGCATCTTTTCGAGGGTACTCAAATCAATATTGTCTGGGTTTTCCCAATGTGTAAGCAATACTTCTGGTGGTTGCGCAAACCAACTGTCTGAGCCATATTCTGCAAACACTTTTGCCACCGCGCGTACTGTACTTGGGGTAAGTAAGAAAGAACCGTCTTGTTTTTTAAATGCAGGAATCGGAAGACCCCACGCACGTTGCCTTGATAAACACCAATCGGGGCGTGAATCAAGCATGCCACGCATTCGGTTTTGTCCCCAAGCAGGAACAAACGTAATATCATTTTCTGTCGCTTGCAGTGCCGCCTTGCGTATTGTTGTTCCGCCCTCTATATCACCGTCAACTGCAACAAACCACTGCTCAGTGGAACGGAATATCACGGGCGTTTTGCTTCGCCAATCGTGCGGGTAACTATGGGTATACATAGACATGTAATAC
>JABJDN010000039.1 GCA_018665385.1 Phycisphaerae bacterium
ATCTTGTTTCGCCCGAAACATATCGCGCATTTCCATCAAGGAGATTACTTAATATTAATGAGGGAGTCGCATGAACTGCGGAAATAGAATCATATTGCCCAGTAACTGATACACCAATAAAAATAGCAATACCGACTATTACAAAACTAACATATTTCATATTAAAAATCCTTTTAGAGAAACTATTATTGAGATAAACATATGGAATCGACTACAGTGATTCGTTCCTAGAACGGTTATTTTAGCATAGATTTAGCGGTGCGTAAGCACAAGACAGGAGGAGGAGGAGGAAGATGAGGAGGTCGTGGTCGTCATCTGAACAGAACCTGCGCCGATCCAAAAATATATTAAAAACAAGAAACAGAATTGCAGTCTGTGCCATCACCCATGTACCAGCCGCCTGCGGAATAGCAGTCTTCTTCGGTTATGAATTCGCACCAACCCCACTTCATATCTCCAAAACAACAAGCGGCAAGTTGCGGTGGAGAGCAATCGTTGCCCCAAACAGAAACAATAAACAGTATGTCCTCAACATCGACAATCCCATCAAGTGTTACATCACCATCTATGTCAGATGTATTCCAATTTTTGATGATGATAAGTAGGTCTCCTACATTCACGATGTTGTCGCCATTAATATCCCCGCAACCACTTTCGCATGTTTCAGAAATCAAGCAGTCGTCATCTACGTACGCGCCATATGTCTGTCCATTTGTATTTGAGCACACAGCGGTATTCACAAGGCCAACACTACAGCAATACACATGAATTCCACCGGTGATGTTTGCGATATTGTCACGAACAAGGCAATCCGTCATCCAAAAATTTCCCATATCACAAAAAACAGCACCGCCAAAATACGCTTCGTTGTTTTTGAATACACAGTCGATGATTTCACCCATTCCGGAGCTCGAGCCTAGGGCAGCAATTCCTCCGCCTTGAAATGCATGATTATTTTCAATATGGCAATTCTCTACTCTTGGCGAAGAACCCAAACATAAAATGCCACCACCCTGAGCCTGCGTGCCCTCGCCTTGGGTGATTGTAAATCCTGAAATTATTGTTGACGTAGTTTCATTGTTTCCACAGAAGAAGACGGTTCGCTGATTCTGTCCGCTGACTATTGTTGCTTGTGGGCCTTCTTGACTTCTCAGCAAAACCTCTTTGCCATTCATATTGACAACATAACTGCCACTGCCCGTATACGTCCCAGGCAGCACAATAATCTCATCACCATTGCTTGCGGCATCTACTGCTGATTGAATGTTATCGAAGTCTGCCTTGCCATCGTCATCAACAGTCCATGTGTCAGCCATAGCTCCGCTTGTGATAAAAAACAAGATAAGCAAGAGACGGTAGATATTCAGATGACACATTAGCTACTCGACCAATTGCCGATGACTACAAGAAGATCAGTCACATTTACAGTGCCGTCATGGTTAATATCTTCTACACAACTGTCGCACGTTCCCCACACTGCGATGAGTGCGAGTAAGTCGTTCACGCCAACATACCCATCGCCGTCGACATCACCTGGAATTCCAACTTCAGCACTTGCGTCAAAATGTAGGTTTACAATTGTGTCCAACGTAGCGGTTTCCGCTGATGCACTTAACAAAATGGAAGCAAGCTCGCCTGCAGGAATTATTGTCGGTATATCCATCGGCATGTTCTCGAAATCAATTGGAGGATTATCTATGGTATCGTTCGATTCCCAAGAAGATTCGCCTGTAAGCTGGATATGCGAAGCAGTTTGCTCAACGACTCCTTGCAATTGTAAGACGCCGCCGCCAACTAGTGGCCCTGATGGAGTGCCTACTATGTCCGCTTCGAATGTGATTGTAACTGGAATAGTTGCGGAATACGACCACACACCAGAGCTTATTGGTACGAGAGAAATATCCTGCGGCATAAGTTGCTCGAACCGAAGTGACGTTAGCGAACCTTCACCTAGGGGGATTTCGAATGGAATATCGCCTGGAAAAAGAGAACTTGGTTGGGTGGTACGAAACGTTCCATACACCATGCCAAGTGTCAACGGAAATGCTGAAGGGGAATTTTCAAATGCCACAATAGTTAATCCAGACATTGACATTGAATTTTGTTCGCTATGTAATTCAATTTCTAGCCCACCTGAACAAGAAGAGTCAAATGGCCCTCCAAACGAAGGTGTTAACTCGCAATCGATTAAATTATTTCCACTTCCGCCCCAGTAACCAGGAAGTGTAGTAGTTCCATCCGGAGCCGTTTTTGCATTCCAATTACCAATCAAAGTGCCAGGTAAAAAAGTCGACTGCAGAAAGGTACCGTCGACATTGCTGTCTGCGGGGTGTATCTCAAGTGGTGTAGATACCAGAATGAAGGCAATACATGGAGTAATAATCATCTCACTAAAGTACCACAGCGGCAACATAATGCAATGAAATTGTGTGTAAAGATGCAATAGAACTCAGTTATTAGGGTGTAACTGCCGATAAAAGCCAGACATGGACTCTGGGGCAATGGAGACCCACAAACCTCATGAGTGACGAAACCAACCAAAAGAAAATGAATGTAATCATCTTGAACCAGTATTACGTTCCAGATGTTGCATCGACGGGTCATCTTTTATACGAACTAGCTGAAAATATTGCAAGCCAAGGTGCACATGTGAAAGTCATTACTTGCAGACCATCGTATGGCCCGAAAGAAACATGGCAAGAATGCCCTCGCAAGGAAGAAAAGGCTGGCGTCAAGGTGCACCGAATGTTCACCACTCGATACAGCAAAGATTCCATCATTGGGCGAATCGTAAATTCAGTAACTTTTCTAGTACCCCTTGCGTTCTTTCATGTCTTGCCAAAAAATAAAAACGAAGTATTTCTATACACAACAAATCCACCTTACTTAGGATTCGTAGGTGGATTCATGTCCTTTATACGCCCCCACAAATATGTTGTTCTTTTGCATGATTCGTATCCTGAGCTTGCTGTTTGGGTCGGGAAGATTCGCGAAGGTGGTGTAATAGATAAGATTTGGCGATGGTGTAATAAAATTATGTACCGCCGGGCGAAGCAAGTCATAGTCTTAAGCGAAGCTGCCAAGGAACTTGTAGTTACTTATTACAAAGCGGACCCAGACCGAGTCCATGTAATTCCGAATTGGGCAGACCCCAAGGAATTACAACCAAAACCAAAAGAAGAAAGTCAATTCGCAAAAGAGCATGGATTGATAGAACCATTTACACTTTTATACTCGGGTAATCTAGGGCTGTATTATGAATTTGGCATGCTGCTTGAAGGCGCTAAACTGCTCGAAAATGATAACTTCCGCCTAGTCTTTACTGGTGCTGGAGGACAGCGTGATTCGATAGCTATGAAAATCAAGGACCTCAAACTAACGAATACCTTGCTGCTCCCCTATACGCCACAAGCTACATTCAATGATGCTTTAAACGGTTGCGACGGATTGCTAGTCACTATTGCAAATGGCATTGATGGAATTAGTTTCCCTTCAAAACTGTACACGTGTTTATCTGTGGGCAAACCAATCATTGCATTTTCTTCCCCTACTTCGGAATTGCGTTCAAAAGTAGAATCTAATGGCGTCGGGAAGTGGATCGAACTTGGCGATGCTGAAGGATTTGCTTCTTGCGTACGCAAACTTATCGCAGACCCTGCTGGAACTAAAGCCATGGGCGCGAAAGCACGCGAAGTCCTTGAAACAGAATATTCAATTGCTGTTGCTGGAAAAAAATATTTTGATGTTTTGAAACTTGGCGACAAAGGAATTTAATCGCACTGCTTATCGTCAGCCACGCATTGCACTGGGTTGTTGCGATACCACTCGACTGTCTCACGAATGCCTTCTGCGAGTGAAATTTGCGCTTCAAATCCAAGTAACTTCTTAGCACGGGAAACGTCAAGATATCGCTTCGGTTGTCCATCCGGTTTAGAGGTATCCCAGAATACCTCGCCGTTGTACCCAACTGTGCTTGCAATAAGTTCTGTTAACTCAGCAATTGATGTTTCAATACCCGTGCCAAGATTTATAGGTACACACTCAACGTCTTTTTCCACAGCAAGCGCAATCGCCTCAGCGGCATCGGCAACATGCAAGAATTCTCTAGTGGGCGTACCAGACCCCCAATTAGATACTTGTTCAAGCCCAGCGTCTTGCGCTTCGACATACCGACGAATAATTGCAGGAATAACGTGGCTTTTTTCTTCTTCGAAGTGATCTTCTGGCCCATACAAATTTGCAGGCACGAGCACAGCGCAAGGCAAATCGTATTGCCGACCGTATGTTTCACACGCCTCGTGCAATAAACGTTTCGCCATACCGTAGGGACCAGTTGCTCCAACTGGTTTACCAGTCCAAATACTATCCTCCTGCAAGGGCAGCGGAGCATCTTTCGGATACGAACACGTTGTGCTAATCAACACAAACTTCTTCAACCCATGTTGTCGCCCTTCTTCTAAAAGCATTAATCCCATCATTGCGTTTTCGTACAAAAATCGGGCAGGGTTTTCAACGTTAGCTCCAATCCCGCCGCAAGCAGCAGCAAGGTGCACCACGGTATCTGGAGTTTGTTCACTGTATAAACAAGCCACATCATCTTGCTGAATCAAGTTGTACTCTGCACTACCAATAGCAGTAACTGTGGCCCCGCGGCCTTCTAGTGCTCTGCAAACATAACCGCCAAGGAAGCCTCGTCCGCCAGTTA
>JABJDN010000073.1 GCA_018665385.1 Phycisphaerae bacterium
AGTGGTTTTTGTTTGCACGATGCATACGCCAGAGGTCGTGAAATAATTGACCTTGGTTGCGCTGTAGCAATTGCAACTAATTACAACCCCGGCTCAGCACCAAGCCCATCGATGCCATTTACTATATCTCTTGCGTGCAGGCGTCTTGGACTTACTCCTGCCGAAGCGATTACAGCTGCAACCTTTAACGCAGCTTGCGTACTTGATTTGCAAAGCAAGGTTGGAACCATCGAAGAAGGAAAAAGAGCTGACATCCAACTCCTTGACTGCAATGATGAACGAGAACTTGCTTGGCATGTTTCTTCTGGAAGCCCATTACTTGTCGCGATTAAGGGTGAGATTGTCCACCTCCTCACCGATGGCGAAATGGATATTGAAGGTTAATGATGAAAACTATTCCACTGTTACGCGGTAAAGAAGTTGAAGCAGCTAAAAAATCTGCTAGTCATGTAGTCGAAGTTCATAAACGCCTAACTGAATTTTTATCCGCTGGCGTGACGCTTCCCGAAATCGATACATTCGTCGCATCTGTTCTTGGTGAGTTGAAAAGCAAAAGTGCATTCTTAAAGTATAAAATTCCAGGGCAACCCCCCTTTCCAAGTCATTCTTGTCTTTCTGTAAACGATTGCGTCGTGCACGGCACACACACCATGTCACTTGCACCATTGCAACCGGGCGATTTAATTTCTATTGATATTGGCGTTACACACCAAGGCTGGATCGGTGATGCTGCATGGACATGGGCAATTGAACATGCCGAAGACGAACACCTTCGTCTTATGCAGGCTGGAAAAGATTCACTGGCAGCCGGAGTCAATGCAATGCAACCTGGTAGACCCTTGATAGACTTTGCAAAAGCCTGTCAGAATGTTGCTGAAGATACGTTCGGCTTTCATTTAATACGCGGCCTCGGCGGTCATGGGTACGGAAAAACCCTTCACGCTCCACCGTTTATCTCAAACGTCGTGCCATCTCACCCTGCAGAGTGGCCTGATGCTTGGCGTTTGTTTGAACCGGGCATGCTCATCGCTGTTGAACCAATGCTCGCTATTGGAACAAATCAGATCGAAAATACGAGGGGCACTTGGCCAATATATTCTGCTGACCATTCCATGAGCGTTCATTACGAAGCTGACATTCTTATTAGTGAAGATGGACCAATCGACCTAACTGAAGGTTTACAAGACCTTCCTAACATAGTTGGATAAGAGATGATTACACTCACATTACTTTGCGTTGCACTTCAACAAACTACAGGGATTACGTATCCAGAAACTCCGCAAGGAAATGTTGTCGACACCATTCATGGCATTGAAGTAGCTGACCCATACCGGTGGCTTGAAGATGACGTCAGAGAAAATCAAGAAGTTCGAACATGGGTGACTGAAGAAAATGAAGTTACTCGTTCGTACCTTGATGCAATCGAAGTTCTTCCGTTTATCAAAAACGAACTTACCAAAGCATGGAATTATGCAAAACACGGTTCCCCTTTTCATCGCGGTGCCCGTTGGTTTCAATCAAGGAACACTGGCTTGCAGAACCATAGTGTTATTTACACTGGAGATTCCAAAAACAATATCAATACTGTGCTACTCGACCCAAACACATTTTCTGAAGATGGCACGAAAGCACTTTCAACATATAGCCCAAGTCCAGAAGGCAAGTTCCTAGTCTGGGGCATTTCTGATGCAGGCTCTGATTGGTCAACTTGGTACGCAAAAGATTTACGAACTGGCAAAGAATTTCCAGAAGTAATGAAAGATATTAAGAATGCTTCCCCTTCATGGTTACCAAATGAGTCAGGGTATTACTACTCACGATATCCAAACTCTACAAACGATGCTCATATCAATATCACTGATGGTGCTGAGTTATGGTTCCATAGAATCGGTACGCCGCAATCTATCGACAAGCAAGTCTATGCTGACCCCGCGCATCCTGACCGTTTCTACGGTGCGTCTGTAACAAAAAATGGCGGATGGCTTGTAGTGTCTGTAAAAGAGGGAACGTCATCGAACAATGGCGTAATGGTTAAGGGACCACGAGAAGGTTCAGAATTTCAATGGCTCATACACACCTTTGATGCTTCCGTCGATTTGATAGGCGGCATCGGGGATATGCTCTGGTTCAAAACTGATCGCAATGCTCCAAACGGAAAAATTGTACGAGTAAACCTTTCTGAAGAAACACCAACTTGGGAAACAGTAATCCCAGAGCAAAAAGAAATCCTTCGTGGCGCAGATATTGCTGGGGGTGTTCTTACAACGACTTGGCTTGTTGACGCAGCATCAAGCGCGAAAATCTATTCACTAGATGGCGAGCAGTTATACGAAGTAGAAATGCCCGGATTAGGAACCGCTAGCGGATTTGCTGGTCAAAACACAGACAAAATAGTGTATTGGTCATTTTCAAGTTACAACCAACCACCTTCGACGTACAGTCTGGATCTTGCTACTGGGCAAACCTCTTTATTCTGGAAAGCAGAAGTTCCAATAGATGTAACAGACCTGGTTGTAAAACGAGAATTCGTTCGGAGTACAGATGGGAAGAATGTGCCACTGTTTATTGTTTCACACAAAGATACCGTTCTTGACGGAAGTAATCCTGTACTTTTATACGGGTACGGTGGATTCGATATTGCTATTCTCCCGCACTTCTCCGCTTCACGCGCTACTTGGATGAAAATGGGCGGAGTCTATGCTGTGGGTTGCATACGAGGGGGTAGTGAATACGGTCGCGACTGGCACGAAGCTGGCATGCTTATGAAGAAACAGCAAGTGTTCGACGACTTTATCGCTTGTGGCGAATGGCTTATTGAAAATAAATGGACTCAGCCAAAGAAACTCGCTATACAAGGCGGGAGCAATGGCGGTCTACTTGTTGGCGCTTGTATGACACAACGACCAGACTTGTTTGGCGCTTGCCTACCCGCAGTTGGCGTGCTTGACATGATTCGCTTCCCATTATTCACAGTTGGTTGGGCTTGGACAAGCGATTATGGCGATCCAAATGATAAAGCTATGTTCAAGTATTTACTGGAGTACTCTCCGTACCACAATGTACAGCCTGGCACTTGTTACCCGCCAACAATGGTGACAACAGGTGACACCGATGACCGTGTTGTTCCAGGGCATAGTTTCAAATTCGCAGCAGCATTACAACGCGACCAATCATGTGAGAATCCCGTCTTAATTCGTATCGAAACTCGCGCAGGACACGGTGCCGGAAAACCTACAAGTTTGCGTATTGAAGAAGCCGCTGATATATACGCCTTCCTTTGGAAGTCACTAGGAATGGGCGAAACGCAATAAATGAACATCTCACTTTCCAATCCGCGGGGTTTTTGTGCCGGCGTTCGCATGGCGATTGAAATCGTTGACGAGTTACTTGATGCAATGGGCAATGAACAATTGTATGTGTACCATGAGATTGTCCATAACAAACACGTAGTAGAGAGACTTACATCACGTGGAGCAATCTTCGTTGACTACATTGCGGATATTCCTGAATCCGCAGTTGTAGTGTTCAGCGCACATGGCGTAAGCCCGCAAATCAAACAAGAAGCTATAGAACGATCTCTAACGTGTATTGATGCGACATGCCCATTAGTAACAAAAGTTCACGCCGAGGCGATTCGATATGCAAAGCGTGGTTGGCAAATTATCCTTATTGGTCATAAAAACCATCAAGAAGTAATCGGCACGCAAGGTGAAGCCCCTGATGCTATTCAGATAGTTGAAACTATAAAAGACATTTCAACACTCAATATTATCGATGCAACTAAGTTAGTCTATCTGACACAAACCACGTTAAGCACCGACGATGCTGGAGTAATTATTCACGCACTCCGAGAATCGTTTCCTGAGATACACTCGCCGCCAGGCGATGACATTTGCTACGCAACTACGAACAGGCAAAATGCTGTCCGTGATGAAGCGAGTGATGTGGATTTAGTATTGGTAGTGGGAAGTGCAAACAGCTCTAATTCCCTGCGGTTAACTGAAATTGCCAAAACTGCTGGAACACCTTCTTATTTAATAGACGATGTCACTAAGCTTCAGAGCGAATGGTTTGACAATGTTGATTCGGTACTCCTTACTGCAGGCGCTAGCGCACCTGAAAATCTAGTACAAGAAATTATCCAAGAACTTACTGATACATTTGATGGCTCTCTAGAAGAGAACACAATTGTTGACGAAGGGATGTTTTTCTCTCCCCCACCCACTCTACACCACTATCTACAGAATAGAGATGTCACAATTGAAGGCGACACACAATGACCGACAAAGTACACGCACTTGAGTTGTTCCCACGTGATATCGAAGCGATAACTGCTGAAATTGGTATGCCAAGTTATGCCAACAAACAAATTCTTAGTTGGATTTACGAAAAGCAAGTTTCATCAGTAGATGAAATGACAAACATTCGTAAGGATTATCGGGAAGAACTTGGCAATCGCCTTTTCTTTCGGCGTTCAGCAGTTGTCACTACAAAACATGCCTCTGACGGCACGCTAAAAAAACTTCTCGCTTGGGATGACGGTTCAAAAAGAACCGAAACGGTCATGATTCCTACTAAGAATCGCAAGACTGCGTGTGTATCAAGCCAAGTAGGCTGCCCTGTTGGTTGCACCTTTTGTGCTTCAGGGCTAGAGGGGCTAGAAGGCAACCTAGACGTCGGACAAATTGTAGAGCAACTTATCTGCTTAGATTCAACTGAAATCAGTAATGTCGTCTTCATGGGTATGGGCGAACCAATGGCAAACTACAACGCCGTTACCAGAGCTATTCGAATATTAAATGCACCATGGGGTCTTGGTATTGGCGCTCGTAAAATCACTGTTTCCACAGTTGGCTTGCCTGTAGCCATTGAACGGCTTGCAAAATTCGATGTGCCTGTCACACTTGCACTAAGTTTGCACGCTCCAAATGACGAGCTACGAAAACAACTTATTCCATGGGCGAAATTCTCCACGATTGAAGAAATTCTTGCCTCCTGCAGTACGTATTTTGAAGCTACTGGAAGAGAGATAACGTTGGAATATCTTATGCTCGGTGGTGTCAATGACAAATCATCGCAAGCAAAAGAACTTGCCGAACTATGCAAAACTCTCCGTTGCAACGTAAACCTCATTCGGTACAACGAGGTGCCCGGTCTAGAATTCAAACGGCCAGAGACTGCGCAAGTTCGTCGTTTCCAAGACACGCTCTCTAAAGGTGGTGTAAATTCTCACATACGCGCCAGTAGAGGCCGTGACATTGCAGCAGCCTGTGGACAGTTAAAACGTGAACACCAAGTTACGTTTGGAGAATCTTCTTAAGATCCTCAACAGCGATAGTGTGTATGTTTCCACTCAATGCAAGCTCGTTCAATGCTTCAAAACGACTAACCCAGACCTTGTATTGAGTCGGCTCGTTCGCTGCTTGTTCGACTGCATGCAACACCATTGCCCTCACTGCTCTGTCCCTACGATGCCCCCGCCACCTACTGGGCACAAGTAATCCTACAGAACTAACGATACGAGAAGACCAATCACTCGTACGCATGTCTGCTTGCAATGACCAACTCCACAATCGAATTCTAAGTCGAGAAAGAAATCTGCGTTTTAATACATCGCCTCGTGAATGTCGTACATTTAGTCTGTTACGGATTCTTCTTAAAATTTCAGTACTTCTGGCTAAGTCAGAAAGATACATTAGATCACGAATTAGAATTGACTCTGCTAGAGGCAAAATGGCTGCACGCGTGAGTGCGCGTCCAGTTTCGGCGCGATCGGCAGAATACAATTTACAAATTGAATTCACAAAGCGGTTGGCTGTTTCTTCGCCGCCCCAAAGAACGCAGCGTCGTATTGCATTTACTGCATCTACCATTGATTGCCTGCCTTCTTTTGATTCACTTAAACCTGGCAATGATTGTTGCACTTGTCGAATTGAACGCTTGACAATAACTGATTTTGCGATACCTCTTTTTCCAAGAGCATAAAAATCGCGAATAGATCTTTTGATTAACCTGTTCAAATTAACTTTGAACTCTTCTTTTACAGGTTGCCATGCTGCTGTTGGGTCGAGTGCTGCACGCCTACCAAAGTCGAATGCCTCTCGACTTCTTGCATATCCTTGTAGTTCTACTTTTTCTATTGCAATGTCAATTGCATCAACGGTAACTGGAATGCACCCTAATTGAAATGCCATGCCTAGTTGGATTAAATCACCAAGACGTTCATTGTGGAATCTGTATCTTGCAAGTGATGCGAAACTTCTAAGCACCGCTGTCGATGAGATACATGACTTACTAATAGTATCGATGTCAATACTCGCAGGCAGACCGTCAGAATCTTTCAATGAAGTTTGACGTTCAAGTGGGTCTGTGTTTACAAGCACATGCGTTCTGTCTGAAGACGCAACTTGGAGTGAACCTCGCGGGTCTAACGAACGCAGGACTTCTTCTCTGTCCCATCCCAACAATACATCAGCTTCGCCCCACGGAATTGTCGCAACAAGCGGTCTGTACGATCTGTTTGTTTGTTTTCGAGTAAACAAAATTTGTGACCATGCTCTTCTTCCTGCACCTACAAAGGCGCTGTTGCATTGTGAGCAAATTTCGTATCCCATTTGTCTGCCTGCTTCCATCAAAACAGTTCCTACCACTCCTGGTTGGTCTCCTCTACACCCTGCAATGTGCACTCGCCAAGTAGAAGCGTTCGCATGTAAAGGTTTAGGAGGCGCTAAACGTTGTTCCGTTTCAGCAACAACCCGCACGGGTGGTTTAGTTCGTGTGACTTCAACACGCTCCAAGATTGGTCGCAATGAAATACGCCATCTTCGGTATTGTGGTTTCAACCAACGCGTGCTAACTGTCGACTCAAGCGGCATCGCTAGTACGCCAGAACGCGGATCCCATGAGTTTAATTGTGCAAGCCGAACAGCAGCCATTTGTTCTATGGGAATAACTATTGCGTGCTGCGGCCGAAAACCTCGATGATCGATTTGCAATGCATCCTCAGTTAATTTTTCAATATCAAATTGAGGCTCTACTCCATCTTGCACAAGTAAAATTGAAATCCCTTTTCTGTTTCCTGCATTCTCTATCGCTACTTCAAACTCTTCAATATTATCCAGCGATGCGTGAACAACATTCGCTTCATTTGTACCACTAGACGTGGAAATTGTTCCCGCCAAAGCTCCGATAGCAGTTCCTGGACCACCACTTTTCCACACGATTAGTATTCGTGTTTCTTTGCGAAGGCTTGCATCTCTTAGTATGTCTGCCCCATCTGCAACAAAATTATGTTCGCCCCAAGTTTCTACGAATACAACATCCCCTTCACCTTCAGAAATATGTTCGCCATCAATAACTACTGTCATATTATTGCACGTTCGCAACATGACCTCTTTCGCCTTTTCACGAAGTAAGTCCAGCGCAGCCCTTGTCCCGAACGACGTCCGTCTTGTAGACAATATTTTCAAATCGGGCAATAGAGGGACTAAACAATCGGTCACCGCAATAGATGGACGTACATCTTGCAATAAATGATGGGTAAGGCGAGCAACGACTGAAGGGTGCAATGAATCCGTAGGCACTTGCACTGGTTCGTGCTCGGGGTCTACTGGAGGAATCTCTTTTCCCCAAATAGATGCCACCTCATTACCTTCCCTCCGCATGAACTGGGCAATTGTAATAATTTCTCTTTCAATTTCACCAGGCCTTGGCTCCAATACAACAACATGCCTACACCTTGATAGCAATCGCTCCACAGGCACTTTGTCGATAGGGTGAACGAGGCGTAAATTCAACATAGGAACGCGACCAAGCAATTGCAGTTCACTCACTAAATATTTCAGCGCATTATCAGACATGCCGATGGTAATGAAACCGACAGATATTTTTTCGCCCGGACTTGGCAAAGATCGTTGCCTGTTCAATTCAAATTTTCTGCCAAGACGAATAGGGCTCACTGCTTCTGCAGTTTGTCTTGGCAATTTTGTTTCTTGCACGTCATTTCTATCTACAGAGGAACAGCCACCAAGTAATCCATGGTGAGCGATTAATACTGTGGGCTTATTTGTTGATGCAGAAAGTTTTGCTGCAGCTTCGGCGCAATAGGCAACTTCGGAAGCTGTGCACGGTTCAACAACACATAGTCCAGCACGCGATGCCATTTCCCTTGGTAAAATTTGAGGGGCAAGCGATGGGTGGTCTTCTACAACCAATACCAACGGCGCATTGAGTTGTGCTTGCTGTGCTAATTTCATCACAGAATACAACTGCCTGTTAGGAACAAAAATTACAGCGGGCTTACCTTCTTCTGAAGCAAGAGTTACACCCCTGCATGCAGAATACACTCTTCGCAATTCTGGTTTTTTTGATAAAATGACCCAAAAAGGTTCGCATTTCGGTGCATATATAGACCAATCAACATCGCATGCATTCAACCCTTCAAAAATAGAGGGAATCGCCCAAACTACATCTAGTAATTCTTGTCGAGTTTCTACATTTATCATTCTGCTATGCCTTCCGGTAGTACCCAGCGGGTCATCGCACTTGCAAACCCATCGTTATCGTGATGGTCAGCAAATACATCAGCATGCGCCCGAACATTTTCATCTGCATTTTCCATAACGATTGATAAACCCGCTTCTTTGAGAACTTCTATGTCGTTGAGCCCATCGCCGATTGCCACGATTCGTTCAGGCAAGATCGAACTCCCTAAATGTTTTTCTAACATTGACCATTTATTCACTGATTCGCCAAACACTTCTAAAAGGTGAATATTTGACCCCGTAGCTTCAGAGCAAGTGACAGCAGACCAATGTTGTATTTTCGCTTTGCCACGTAGTTGCTGCTCTAACGCGTTCGCAATTGGTACCAGAACAGATGCATCGGCCACTGCTCCAACTCGCAACGTATGTTCAGGATAGGGGTCGTCCTCAATTAGCGGTACTTCTAAGTATGGAATGTGTAATGATTCAAACCACCAAGTTGATGCCTCGTGCAAGGGGCTATCCCCAACTAGCACGTACGGCATTCCGCAAGCGCTATCATCTTTAAGAAGTAATGCTCTATGCCCTTTTGCATTCACAGTGTTCGTTACCTGTTCAACTACTGAACTTCCGACAACACTTCGTGTGATGCCCTCCCCTTCGTGTGTTGTCAATTGTGACCCGCTTGCAGTTATACATACTCCGTAATGTCCCATACGTTCAACGATATGTTTGCATTCACGAAAACTTCGACCAGTCGCGACTACGACTTCAATGCCTAATTCGCGGACAGAATCGAGTGCATGCAGATTCTGCTCAGAAACTTCACCTTGTTTGCACAACAGTGTTCCATCTAAGTCTACGACTAATACATCCCATTCCGTGGTATTCACGCCCGTAAACTATGCTCTACGGGCGTTTTGAGCAAGCCCTATTCGACTTGACTTGATTCTTATCTCGTTTATGATTATTCTTTAGATGTGGAAGAACTACTGGAGAAGGAAGAGTGAGCAAATCTGCCAAGAGCAAGATTTCTTCATCCCTCGCTAGTTCCCTTGAACCGGTACTCCGGGAACAAACAAATAATCAACTCTCAGACATCCATTGGTTTCGTACCGATTGGCAACGCAGCGGTGCGACTACTGGTTTTGCTACTTGGAATTCTGAAGATGCCAACGATGTTCCAGTCGTTGTAAAACTACCTATAAACAAAAATGAATTGCGATGGACGCGAAGAATGCAAAATGCAAACGGA
>JABJDN010000038.1 GCA_018665385.1 Phycisphaerae bacterium
AAAAAAGCCCCTGCGAATCCTTGGGGTGGCAGAAGTTTGGAATGGCAGTGCGCATCACCGCCACCGTGGGATAACTTTGCAGAACAACCAGAAGTTGGTGATTGCTACGATTACAGTGTTCTTGAATGGGACGCTGATGAACAAGGGTACACTTGGCGAGCAGATGCCAAGCACCCAGGTGAAGAAAACGCATAAAAGGTTTTATTAAAGAGGTTACGTATGTCAAATACAGAACATGGTCATCACGAAGGCGGAGTAGGTCATATTGTACCCGTCAAATTTCTCGCACTTATTTGCGGAATCCTTCTATTTTTAACAGCAGTAACTGTTTGGGTATCTCGTTACGATTTTACTGAAATAAACATCGCAGAAATGGGCATAATTACGGCGCTCGCAGTTGCGACCGTAAAAGCTACCATAGTAGGTTTGTACTTTATGCACCTTAGATGGGATAGGCCATTTATTGCCTTCATTTTTGTAGGGTCTTTGTTGTTTGTAGTTCTCTTCATTGGAATTGCCCTCACTGATTCGATTGCGTATCAACCTGAAATAATCAAAGGGAATACACCAAAAGTCACTGAAGCGTTAGAAAAGCTGAAGCATTAAAGACCGTTCTGGTCCACATTCAGGGTTAAATCACTCTGTAATTAATACAGTTTCTGGATGGTTCGCAAACCATGTAAACCAGAGTGCTCGTGTGCTTGCTAATACATTTCCATCTTTGTCACGAGCAACTGCGTAGTGTGGTGAATTTGAAACTTCGAATATAACCGTATCTCCCTGAAGGGAGCGAGTTGCGAAACCATCTTCGTTTGCAGTGCTGAATAATGAATCAATCGGAAACGCAGTAAAACCGTTCGTCGTTGGAAGTACAACTACTGCGGTTTTTGGATGCACATCGTCTGCTGGCATTGGGCTGACAGGGAAATAGATCGTGTCGTTTAAAAAGTACGTACGAGGATCGCCTTTGCGATACCTTTTTTTGTACTGTTCGTCTGGGGCGAGCGCTGTTGTTTCAGGATTGCGTTCAACCCAGTGTGCCCAACTGGTAACTTCATGCGTAACTTCAGTAAGTGGCAAAGGTGCACCGGTTACAGATTCGCTTTGCATGGCGGACCATAATTGTTCGCCGCCAACCTCGCCAGAATCTACATAAAGAAGCATGCTGCCATTTCCGGAAATACCGCTGATGCCAAACTGTACTTCACTGCCTTCAATGGTGCGTTCAAAGACGGCAATGTGCCCGCTAGGCCAGTTCCAGTACACAGTAATTGGAGTATCCCCGAGTGTGTCGTTTACGATTTCATGCACGTTGAGTACATGCAGAGGATACGCACGAGATTCCCCATTGATAGTAACGCCGACTACAAGGTCTTTGCTCACGATAAACTTGTTACGTGGCCCACTGTTACTTTCAGCAAGTGCTGCAACATCGTAAATTTCTGGGTTATGTAACACTGGCGACATATCGCGATGTTGCATCACAGGAATAGTTGTTTCGCTAGCAAGCTGCGCGTTGCTCATATCGAACGCATAGGAAGCAATGGAAGAACCATCGCCTACGCCCTGGTTGCCCAAGCGTAATACTGCGGGAGCAACTGCCCACGCAATGATTGCCAGAATGACAACAAGAAGGAGCAGCAACACCCACCCGCCATCTTTGAAGGTTAAACGTATGTTGGTATCAGCGTCCTGCATGGTCAAGTCCTATCTCTATCCAATGAATTGTTTGCCGGTCAAGAAGCATAATCGCAAGCAGGAGAGGCAAGTAGATTATGCTTGCAAAAAAGAGACTTCGAGCGGTGTTTCTATTTCTTGTGCGCCAAAACGTAATGCTTTTCATAGTCATATAGACGCCTAGAATTGCGCCTATTATCGCAAATAGCAGTCCAGTCGCATCTACGATGGTCATCATGAGTGCCAATGGAATCAAGCACATGCTTGTCATGACGCTCACGCGAGCAGTTAACTCGCCGCTCTCATCAACTGAAGGAAGCATGACAAAGCCACCAAGTGCATAATCATCTTTGTACATCCAAGCAAGGGCGAGAAAGTGAGGAATTTGCCAGATGAACAATATGCCTGCAAGAATCCAATCTCCAGGTCCAATCGTGCCGCTAGCAGCGACGGCACCAATCAGCGGTGGCAGTCCACCAACAATTGCACCAACAAGCGTATTAAACGAAGTTATTGGCTTCAGGGGGGTATACACGAGAACATATATAAAGATAGTGAGCAGGGCTATGCCTGCTGCCATGATAGTAGCACCGAAACTGAGGATTGCAACACCGATGTACGCGAGCAGCATTCCAAACACGAACCCATGCACTGCTGAAATATGTCCAGCGGGTATTGGTCTATTTTTTGTTCGTGGCATAAGGGTGTCACGCCGCTTTTCGAAGACTTGGTTCAGAGTAGCTGCAGCACTTGCGCAGCAGAACGTACCAATAATCGTCCAAAGAAAAAC
>JABJDN010000037.1 GCA_018665385.1 Phycisphaerae bacterium
GGACACGTTCTATTAGAAGGACCTCCTGGTCTAGGAAAAACGTTGCTTGTAAAGACTATTGGCGAGGCATTGCAAATGTCGACTGGCCGAATCCAATGTACAGCCGATTTGATGCCAGCAGATATTGTTGGGACTACAATTGTTGACCAGAATGAAACAACAGGTAAACGTGAATTTACTTTCAGAAAAGGACCCGTCTTTCATAATATCCTGCTGGCTGATGAGATTAATAGAGCAACACCTAAGTGCCAATCTGCGCTACTTGAATCAATGCAAGAGCGTTCCGTTTCAGTGGATGGAAAAACATACGAATTGCCATTGCCGTTCTTTGTTTTAGCAACGCAGAATCCGATTGAGCAAGAAGGGACGTATCCGTTACCGGAAGCGCAGCTAGATAGATTCCTTTTAAAAGTGAATGTAGGTTTTTCATCTCAGGATGAATTGCACGAAATTGTTAACAGGACCACGGCAGGTCTTCTTCAGAAAGTTGAAGTCGTGGTGGACTTAGAATTTATCAGTGCAGCACAACGTTTTGTGCAGCAAATTTTCATCGCCCCACATATTCAAGATTTTATAACACGGCTTGTACTCGCGACACATCCAGGGTCTGAGTTCGCTCCAAATTGGATTTCAAATGATATTGTTGTTGGCGCTAGCCCAAGGGCAGCGCAATCAATTGTTGCATGCGCAAAAGTTGCCACAATTATAGATGGTCGATACGCTGTTTCGCACCGAGATATTCGAGCCGTGGCTGTATCAGCGTTGCAACACCGAATTGTGCGAACTTTCGAAGCAGAAACTGCATTGCGAACGCCCTCTTCAATTATTTCTCGATTGGTAGATGAAGTTTCACTGTACGAAGCAGGAACAACGCATGTCTAAGTTTGGTGAAACAACCCATGACCGACCAGAAAAAGTAGATGAACTTCTTGGTTCACATTTAATGGCATCGTTAGACAGGCTAGATATTGTCGCAAGAAAAATTTTCTCAGGGAAAACACAAGGGGAACGTCGAAGCCGTCGCCGAGGGCAAAGTGTAGAATTCGCAGATTACAGACAGTATTCATCTGGCGACGACCTTCGATTTATCGATTGGAATGTATACGCTCGTTTAGATAAACTGTTCATGAAAATCTTCCTTGAAGAAGAAGAACTTACTTTAGGTATCGCGATAGATGCAAGTGCTTCGATGGAGTATGGAAACCCAAATAAATTCGATTTCGTCAGGCGACTTGCTATGGCGCTTGGGTATATCGCACTAAGTAGCCACAATAAAGTTTCGTTATTTTCATTCAACGATTCGGGTATCCAAAGGCTGACGGGTTTACGAGGCAAAAGAAGGACGCGAGATATGGGGCAATGGTTACTTGACCAATTGCCACATGGCGGAACTGCATTCGTGGAAGCATGTAAAACTATTTCTACATCCCGCCAAGGTCGAGGCGTGCTCGTCGTTCTTAGCGACTGCCTTGACGGCGATGGTGTCAAGCAAGGCCTTTCCTATCTTGTTGGAGGCGGTTGGGACGTGTTCGTTATTCAAACGCTGTCACCTGAAGAAATTTCACCTTTTGCTTGCGGTTTAGAAGGCGACCTTCGTCTTGAAGATGCAGAATCTGGAGCGACTTGCGAGATAACGGCTACTGCTCCACTTGTAGAAGCGTATAAACGTAGGGTCGATCAATATTGCGAAGATGTGAAAGAACAGTGCACAAGAATAGGTGCGGGCAGCGTTCGAGTCTCTACCGACATTGATATGGAGCAACTGCTTGTCGAGTATTTACGTGGCAGAGGTTTGGTAAGATGATTTGGGTAACACCTAGTGTTGGTTTGCTAGTTGCGGCAATTACATTTCCGTTATTGCTTCTTCTCTATTTTTTACGTTTGCGTCGACAGCCAGTGCGTATAGCATCCACGATGTTATGGCATAAAGCGGTAGAAGATTTGCATGCGAATTCGCCATTCCAGCGCTTGCGACCAAGTGTATTATTACTCTTGCAATTGTTTGCATTACTTCTAGTTATTTTGGCAATCATGCAACCTCAGATAGAAGGCAGCGTGCCTCGCGAGGGGCGGCATGTGATTCTTATTGATCGTTCTGGGTCTATGGCTGCAGAAAACGAAGATGGCACAACTCGGTTAGAACAAGCAAAAGAGGAAGCACTTGTATTAATTGACCAGTTATACGGTGGCGGATTATTTTCAAGCGCGAGCGGTGAATCAATGGTCATTGGTTTCTCTTATCAAGCAAATATATATGCGCCATTTACGGATTCAAAACAACAATTAACTTCTGCAATTCTTGGGATTACACAATCGCATGGAAAATCATTTATAGGTGATTCGCTTCAATTAGCGCGTGGGTACATGACAAATGTGAACCCAGAAAGTGAGGGAGTATCCTCAAGCGAATCAGCAAGTTTAGAATTATTTAGCGATGGTAATATCGAAGATTTCAACGGCCAATCGTTAGCAAACGGAGAGTCTCTTCGGTACCACATGGTTGGCGAACCTACTGCAGTAAACGTTGGTATTGCAATGATAGATGCTAAGCGGCTTTCAGAAAAAAATGACAACGTGCAAGTGTTTTTGTCTCTGATTAATACCGCCCTTACACCGATGACTCAAGGTGTCGAACTTTCAATAGATGGAGTTCCTATAGGCGTGCAAGAAACAGTTATTCCATCTCAAGAAGACGGAGTGCCAGGTAGGTCTAGCGTAGTATTTGTTCCATTTCCTATGCAAAACTCTGGTTTGATACAAGCAAAAATCATTCAACGTGATGTTCTGTCGATTGATAACCAAGCATCGTTAGTTATTCCTCCGCCGAAAGAAATACGGGTGCTTCTTTCAGAGAATGGTGCTCCTATTCTTCAAACTGTCTTGGAAGGCATGGCTTTAGAGGAGTTAAAAGTAGTGTCTTCCTCTTCCATACTTTCTATGATTCAAGAAGGGCAAACACTCGATTATGATGTGGTTGTAACGAGAGATATAGAACTCCCAACATTGCCGCTAGGTAATTTTTTCGTGTTTGGCGCACCGCCACCATTGCCAGCATTTGCTTCGTTTGTAAAGGGCGATACGCAAGTCATGCTTGTTGCAGATGAGGAACATCCTACTATGCGTTTTGTACGCTACGAAGACATCGTAGTGACAGAGGGGTATGATGTTGTTCAAGAAGGCTCTTCGCAAGTGTTGTTAGAGGGGAGTAGTTGGCCTGCAGTCATGACTGTTCGCACGAATGGAAGGCAAGTGGTGTACGTTGCTTTTGATCCAATGAACAGTAACTGGCCATATTTGAGAAGTTTTCCTTTCTTTGTATTTAATACGATTGAATATTTAGGTCGCAGTGGAGAGAAACTTACTTCCTCGCTGCGGTCAATCGGCGGTTCGTTAACAGAATCTGTTAGGCCAGGAGATGTTGTTTCGGTTATAGATTCGAATGGAATACAACACTCTGTTGTAGTAGATTCTCATGGGTCTGCCTCGTGGGGGCCAATCGAAAGTTCAGGAGTACATATACTGAAAGTGAATGAAGAAACGGAAATCCAAATAGCAGTCAACAGCCCTGAGTATGAGTCAATAGTTTCAAGTGTTGAAACAGTAGTGATTGGAACAAACGAAATAGAAACAACTCAGGCAAGCAAATTGGCATATATTCAGTTATGGCCATGGGCGCTTGGTGCAGTACTTGCTGTATTGCTTGTGGAGTGGTGGGTGTATCAAAAGAAAGTGTCGACGCCGCTTATGAAATCATTGGCAGAAGGCAGTAGGGGCATCAGGTGAATTGTAAGGACAAGAACGTCACCATCATGGGGCTTGGCCGCTTCGGAGGTGGACTTGGAGTTACGAAGTGGTTCTTAGAGCAGGGCGCAAACGTTTTACTGACGGATCTTGCAAGCAAGGAAGATTTGCGTGAAGAACTCCGAGAACTTGGTGAACATCCTAATTTGACCCTTATTCTTGGCGAACATCGCAAAGAAGATTTTTCGACAGCAGACGTAGTAATAGCAAACCCTGCTGTCCCAAAACCTTGGGAAAATGAGTACTTGAAAACTGCTTGGGAACATAACATTGAAGTAACAACAGAAATAGCTCTTGTTGTTCATGAGTTAGATCGAAACCAAGTGGTTGGAGTTACTGGTACTGCAGGAAAGTCTACAACAGTCGCAATGTTGCATGAGGCACTTCTTGGAAGCGAGATCGCAGCGCATATAGGTGGAAATATTGGCGGGAGTTTGCTTAGTTCCTTACAACAAATAAAGCAAAGCGACGGTGTTATTATTGAACTGAGTAGCGCGATGCTTTGGTGGCTTGATAAAGTTGGAGAATGGGCACCCCGAGTAGCGGTACTTACCACCGTTGAGGAAAACCATATAGATTGGCATGGCACATTTGAAGAGTACTGTCGCTGCAAGCGATGTCTGTTTGAACACCAACACTGCGAAGACGTTTCAATTACGCAAGATCCAACGTCTAGTTTCTCGGGGTTAACTGTTTTGGGTGCGCATAATGAACGCAATGCAGCAGTCGCATTTTTGGCAGCAGTCGAAATGGGCGCAAATGTAGAGAGTGCTCGGAAAGCAATCCAAGCATTTAAGGGATTACCACATCGTTTACAGACAGTAGTTTCTGGGTACTACAACGATTCGAAATCTACAACTCCTACTGCAACAGCGTTAGCAATTGATGCGTTTCAGGATGCATCCAAAGTTCATGTTATTGTTGGAGGATACGATAAAAAACTTGATCTATCGTTGCTCGCAGATCAGTCGTTACGAGTGGCTAAGATGTATGCCATTGGTGACACTGCGAAGACCATCTGCGCGTTGGCAAAGGGGAATGTGCAAGATTGCGGTACACTTGCAGTTGCTGTGTATGAAGCGATGAGAACCATGCGCGAGGGTGATGTGCTTGTGCTAAGTCCGGGTTGCGCAAGTTGGGATCAATTTGATAATTATGAGCAACGAGGTCAAGAGTTCATTGCACTAGTTAACACTGCATCGCACCAACAAGTTCATTGATTGCAGAGCAGTCATGCTTTTCAGCCCAAGTTTGTAATTTCGATGCAACTTGAATTGAAATTGCAGGGTTAACGTATGATGCTGTTCCAATTCCAACGGTGCTTGCACCGGCAAGAATAAACTCAGCGGCATCTTCCCATCGCATAATACCGCCAGTTCCAATGATTGGAATCGATGTGCCTTTGGTTATGTCTTTGTAAATTTCACGCACAACTCGCACAGCTATAGGGTGAATGGCTCCACCACTGAATCCGCCGATGCCCCTTGATAGAACTGGTTTGCGTGAATGAACATCGATTGCAAGACCTGGAATTGTGTTTATTAAAGTGAGTGCATCGCTGCCGCACTCAATAGCTGTATGTGCGTGTGGTCTGAGGTCGCCTGCAGCAGCAGATAACTTCACGATCATTCCGGTGTTTTTTAGAACGGGTCGAATTTCTTGAAGAAGCGCGTGTAATTGTTTTGGACAGGCCCCAAATTCAAGACCATCAGTTGTGTTAGGGCAAGAAACATTCACTTCAACTAATTCAATCCCTTTCACACTGTCCATTGCAGAAGCAACGGCAACATACTCATCAATTGTGTGGCCGGCGACAGAACCAATTACAGTGGTTGGGATAGAAGTTGCCTTAGGGGCCTGTTCTTGGATAAACGAATTAATACCTTCGTTTGCTAAACCTATTGCGTTCATCATTCCATAATGATGATCAACTATTCGAATAGGAGAATTGCCCTCTCGAGGTTCTTTTGTTATGGATTTGGTTGTGATTCCACCCAATTTTGAAAGATCGATTGCATCTTTAATCTCACCCATAACACCGCAGGTTCCACCTGCTAGCACAACAGGATTCCGCAATTCTACAGACCCAATTTTCACGTTCATATTCACCATGCAAAGGTATTGTACCCTTTCAGTATTGTGGCTGGCACTGTTCGTGGCACCTGACCTTGCACGCGAACTTCACAGGGTCGAAAAAAGACAATGGTTCGAACTCTTTGAAAAGAGATGCTAGGTCAAAAGGCAGGGTACAATGCAGATATGAATGAATTACAGGACAAAATAGATCGATTCGAGAATATGGCAAATGCTGATCCTACGAACGATATGGCACACTTTAGCTTAGGTTCAGCGTACCTTGATGCAGAACGGTTCGCAGAATCCGTGACTAGTTTTGAAGCATGCGTGAAACTAAACCCAGATATGACAAGGGCAATGGAACTTTGCGGTTCTGCGCTTGTCCAGTTGGGAAAAAACACAGAGGCGGAAGCCATGCTGATTAAAGGGTATGAGCAATCAGCAAGCAGAGGCGAAATGCGGGTAAAAGATGGAATTGCTTCAGTTATGAATGCTGCTGGAATGGCCATCCCCACTGTTGAAACTGAAGCGGCAACCTCTACTGGTAAGCCACTTGAAGAAGCACCTCTTCCTGGAATGATTGGACAATGGATTTTAGAAAATATTGATTCAACCACGTGGGAAGTTTGGATTGGGCAGGGGACAAAAGTTATTAATGAACTGCGCCTTGATTTTTCTAGAGAAGAAGATCAGGAATCGTTTGAAGACCAGATGATAGAATTTCTTGGAGTTCCAACTGACATAGTGAACGAAGACAGAAAGGCACGAACAGAATGAACGAATTTAATTTACCAGTAGAAGAGAGTTTCGAACCACCAGTGCCAAGTGGAAGTTTGGAGCGAAGTAAATTGGCCATTTGGTCATTGACTTGCTCTCTGATTTTTTGCTGTCCTATTGTGACTATCTTTGGTCCAATACTCGGCGCGATAGCACTCATAAAAATGAAGTCCAATCCTCGAAGTGGGAAAGGGATGGCTATTTCAGGGATTATTATTGGGGTTATTACCACAGTATTATCTGTGGGCGCTCTTTTGTTTGCTTTTACAGCGGTGAAAAAAGTCATGAATCAAGTTACTGAGTCAGCATCTGAAGTTATTACTGCAAGTTATGCAAAAGAATACGACAAAGCAAGAGAGTCCTTTGCCGCACAAACCAATGACGTTACAGATGAAGCATTGCAATCATTTGCAAATGAATTGCAATCCAGATATGGTGCATTCGATTCAATTACATTTAATTGGTTAGCTGAAGAGCAACAGTTAGAACCCAAGGACCAGTTCGCGCCAATGCCAGTCATTTTAATTTTTGAAACAGAGAGCGTGCATGCAACAATTATGTTCGAAGTCGTTCCAGGCGGAGATTTTGCGGTATCGAAATTCTGTTGTATTCAAATTGAAGATGCGGTACATGGGAATGTTATCTTCCCCTTAGACTCTCCTTGCGCTCAATAGCGAGTATCTATGCAGAAGAAAAGAATGAATCCATGGTCGATGGTCGCTGCGCTTTGTGCAGTAGGTCTCTGCCCATTGTTTTCAATTGCTGCCATCTTTGCTGGATTTAGGGCATTGGTAGAAATTAAGGCTAGGGGAGATACGCGAGGAGCTCGTCTTGCGTTTGCCTCTATTCTTATAGGAGCGGTTATTTCTGGCTTGTGGGGTGGAGGATTGTTCTGGTGGAATATACATGTTCGTTCCATGATCGAGCATGGTCCAGTTGAAGCTATTACGCAAGGCCAAGATGGAAATGTCACTGATTTTTTAGCAGTCTTCAGTAATCCAACGACTCCAGAAACAGCGAGTGAATTTTTACA
>JABJDN010000136.1 GCA_018665385.1 Phycisphaerae bacterium
GCGCATAAAATTTCGACGCGGTCCATGCCGTGTGAGTTATCTACTTTTGTTGCAACATGCCCTTCAGCGAATGGTGAGAAAAAACTAGGCCAGCCTGTTCCAGAAGTAAATTTGTGCTCGCTCGAGAATAAGGGCAACCCACAAACCACGCATGCATAAAATCCATTCTTTTTATTGTCTAGTAGCGTGCCGCAAAACGGCCGTTCTGTTCCAGAATTCTGAGTAACTCGAAGTGTTTCTGCGTCGAGCACTTCGAGAAGCGGTTTTTTAACTTCTTCTGTGATTGGTGTTACGTCATATCCGGCACGAGAGTACATGGTATTTGTGGGCTCCGAAGAAAGGAAAATGAGCAATGTAGCGATGTAAACGAGCATAATAGTAGATAGTACGCCATAATTGAGACTTTTGTTTGGTATGACTCAAGGTGCAAATCTACAATTTTTATGGTGTTAAAATCGTATTTGATTTACGGTTGAACCATCGATTTTTGGGCAGAAATTGGCTATACTTCTCCTTTTCTTCCCTTGCGGGTTCCCCAGTTTTTTTTGGAGTCGTTACAACAAATGTCTGATAGCCACGAACTACATTTACAGCATCACTATCGTGATATGGAGCAACAACACGATGCTGCTAAATTAGGGATTTGGCTTTTCTTGGCGACTGAGATTTTATTGTTCGGTGGATTATTTTGTGGGTACGCCGTTTTTCGCGCTAACCATGAAGATTTATTCGTATGGGGTGAGCAATTCTTAGACGAACGTTATGGCGCAGCTAACACTGCTGTATTACTAATTAGTAGTTTGACGATGGCAATGGCAATTACATATGTTCAACAAGAGAAAAAAAGAGCAGCATTAGTAACGCTAGGAATCACGTTTGTTTGTGCAGGCATATTTATGGCAATTAAGTCAGTCGAATATGAGCATAAGTTTCATGACCACTTGTTGGGCGGAATGGCATTTTATCAAACAAGCGATCATGGTGACGATATGGGCGGCGATCACGCTGCAGTTTTGATTGAGCATAGTGACATTGTCAACGGCGAACTGATTTGGAATGCTACTTGCCGTTCTTGCCACGGTGCAACTGGTGAAGGCGTACCAGGGCAAGGGGTTCGACTTGACGACAATGCGTATGTTCGCAATCATTCAGACAAGGAACTTGTCACCTTTGTCACCGATGGTCGTACAGCCAGTGATCCAGAAACAACTTTATTCTTAGATATGCCACCTAAGGGCGGCAATCCGATGCTTAAGGAACAGCAAATAATAGATGTTGTCGCGTACATGCGCACTCTAGAAATTCCACCAGGTCCTGAAGGACGCATCGAAACTACGAGTTCACCTGTAGTGACTTCAATCCCAAATGCAACAAGTACTGTTGTACCACTCATTGACGACCTTCCGCGTTCGACTATTCCCAATGCAAACCAAGCGGCAACGGGATTGGCGCCTGATTCAGCATCCCAAGCACAAAGAATGGCAGTGTACGTACGGCCTGAAGTACCGCAACTTGATGAGCATCGACCTGCGAACGCTCACTTGTTTTTCGGTTTGTATTTCCTTATGACGGGATTGCATGGTGTTCACGTTGTCATCGGTATGATTGTATTGCTTTGGCTTATGTGGCGAGTACAACGAGGCGATTTTACAAAACGGCATTACGCGGCGGTTGAATGCGGCGGTTTGTACTGGCACGTTGTTGACGTCATTTGGATTTTCCTCTTCCCACTTTGGTATCTCATCGCTTGACCAAATTCACGAAGGCAGAAGCGGGGGTGTTATTCGCAATCGGTTCGTACCTATGGTGGGCGTTCGCGACACCGCTATATTTCAAAGCATTCAAAGAAGTGCCTGTTGTTGAACTGGTTATCTGGCGAGTTATGTCGGGGTTGCCGTTGCTACTTATGTTATTGTTTTTTAGAGGTACGTTGGCTTCGTGCTACAAATCTCTGCGAACAAGAAAAACATTATTGCTGTTGATTGCTTCTGCTTTTCTCATTTCTGTGAATTGGGTTGTCTTTGTTATTTCTGTAGTGGAGGACCAACTGATCGCCAGTAGCCTTGGGTATTACATTAACCCCTTAGCGACAGTTGCCATTGGATATTTGATTTTAGGCGAGCGCTTGAGAAAATTGCAAATTGTTGCAGTTTGTATAGCATTAACTGGAATTGTTTATTTAACAATTGACCTAGGGGCGTTGCCATGGATTTCAATTGTCTTGCCAGCAACTTTTTCGTTGTATGGTTTGTTACGAAAGGTGATGGGCGTAGGATCGATTGAGGGATTAGCAGTCGAAATGACTTTTGCGTTACCTCTTTGTTTGATTCTTCAATGGTGGCTTGTTTCGAGTAACCAATCCGCTCTAGGAGACGGAAACTTTTTTATCCTTGGCGGTTTGCTATTAGGCGGACTTGTAACGATCGTACCCTTGTTATTGTTTGCTAGCGGCGCTAGGCGTTTAAAGTTGGCCACGATGGGCATCCTGCAGTACATAGCTCCTTCGGGTCAACTGTTACTTGCAACGTTCATTTTTCATGAAGAATTTGCTCGGACGCAAGCTATTGTGTTTGGTTTAATCTGGCTGGCTGTGGTGTTGTATTCAGTAGATGCATGGCGTTCAAGGACGATAACTGCAGAGCCCGGTCTCGATTGACGGTACTACCTACTTTGTTCAGCACGCTGTATTGCATCGAATCTAACATCAACTTCAATCATAGCTTGCTACGTTAGTTGGCTCTATGTTGCAATCACAGATGCATTCACATGGTAAATCTTCTGGGTGGCCAGTGTCACGTTCCGCTTCTTCATCGTCATCATCTTGCCCATCGCCATGTACATATACGCCATGCGTGAAGCTGTTTTCATGGCAACAACAGCCGCAATCTAGTTCATCGTTTTGTTCATCATCGGAATCGCCAGGAAGATGTCCATCAAACGGGTCGTGGTGGGATTCGCCGTTGCCCTGGATGGATTTGCAAACTAATGCGCCATTAATTTGCCCATTGTTAAATTGGATACTGGCCTTTGGAGCAAGAATTGTTCCTTTCCATCCTATGCTATTCATTTGAACGGAATTTGCAATTGGAAAATTAAACACTATGTTGTTTGCACTGCACCCTGTAAGCATAGGTTGAAAATTGTTAAGTTGCATAGAATGGTGATTGATATTTACAACGACAGTAGCCCCTTCCGGTACTTCAATAGACATTCCCCAAAGCGGGTGCAAATCACTTTGACTTACAGAAAATACGTTTAAGTCAGCATCGCTGCCAACCATAGTTAACTGTCCCCAGTTGTTCGATACAGTTCCGTTTGCTTCCGTTGCATACAATGCATCAGAAATTGCTTGCAGTTTGATTTCTGCATCTGTAAAATCTATTGCAACATCTTCCCCGACGGACCCATTTGGCATCCCAACGTTATTCATTGTGATTGGGCCTGCGACCTGTACGTTTCCGTTAAAATTTTGTCCATTATTCCAAGTTAGATTTCCAGCAACAATTAAATCATCGCGATCGCCATTGGAATTCGATAGGGCAGAGCCAACACCAAAGTTGTTGTACGTAGCGGGTCCCCCAACGGCGATTCTTCCAGTGCAATCGGTGTTGTTTGCTTGGTAACTTTCTATTGTAAAAATAGTAAAGCCGTTTGCAGGCCCAAGCCCATCAGCAAATGCTGAGGTTGAGAGGATGGTGGAAGTAAGTAAAACAATCAGTCGTAGAGTGTTCATGTAGAACACGTCGGGCTATTGCATGTACCGTCTTTCAGGTAAAATCAAACTCGTTGAGGGTTATACGGACAGTGCGCGCTTTGACGCCTCAAAAACGGTATGAAACTTCTGTTTGGGTGGAGATTATTCTTGGCAATACCAAGTTGATGTGGTACGTTTGCTTGTAAGAAAAGGATAAAGCATGCATGTATCATTCAATATTGGCGTTTTAATATCTCTCATTACAAGTGCAACAGCGACTGCAATGCCGTACGGCATAGGTTGCGTAACTGATATCGATACGAATGGTTCGGTCGGCGTTGGCGATGTTCTCACTATTATCGACTCATGGGGTACTGCTAATGCTGAAGCTGACTGCAATGGGGATGGAATAGTTGGTGTTGGCGACCTGCTCATGCTTATAGATGAATGGGGAGTCGATTGCGAAGCAATTCACCCGTTTACAGACGACACTGCCGTTTCGTTTGATTATCCCGGTGGCTTCGTTGTCGTTATGACGAGTGGTATTCCTGATCATCCAACTGGACCATTTGATGGCTCGACAGGTTGCAACAATCCAAACTCAGTTACAGATCAAAATCGTACAATTTATATTCCTATGGTTCCTACTCCAACGAACAATCCAGCGATTGAATATTTAGACCAGCCTGGCCCACTTTCAGTTTCTACAAACGGTGTCGCAATGTATAACCCATACGATGCTGGTGGTGTAGATGCTCCAAGTTCAATTTGTTTTGATGAGTACAACGGGCACCCATCTGCAGATGGTTCGTACCACTACCACCAATGGTCACCAGCGCTTGACGCGATGGAGGCGGATGGTCACAGTGGAGTCATAGGGTACTCATTTGATGGGTATCCGATTTTTGGTCCTTGGGAATCAGACAACGTGGATGCACACAATGGTGTAGTAAACCCATTAGATGATTGCCACGGCCATACAGATGCAATACGTGGTTACCACTACCACGCATCATTGCCATATAGTGAAGATCCAAATGGATTCCCATGGATCATGGGTTGCTACCATGGCGAGCCTGAAATAGCTAACTTTGACACTGGCGGCGGCGGGGGGGGCTGCGACGGTTGTGCTCAGTTGATGATTCCACCACCAATTTGCAATTGTGTGCACAATGCGCCCGGTTATGAGTATTGCTGCATGAATTGGGATTCTGCATGTCAAACATACGCAGAACAATTTTGTGGCGCAGGTTTCGCACCACCAGAAGAACCATCGAATCGTTTTCCAAACAATCGCCCTCCAGTGAAACGCCCACCTCCAGGTCGCTAAACAATGAAACATCTATGGTGTATTTGCGTGTTCTTTCTAACAAGTTGTGCAACCAAGGGCATACTCGAAACACACATTTTACAAGGCGAACCGGGCGAAGTAGATGTCATTGTATTTAGCAGTACAGATTGCCCAATTGCAAATGCGATGGCACCAGAAATAGAACGAATACATATATCCGTGCAAAATGCTGGTGGCGACTTGTTCCTTGTGCATGTTTGGGCGGGTCGCACAAACATCGATGCACAAAAACACGCAGACGATTACGGATTAACTATGGAAGTGATTATTGATACTGAGCATGAACTTGTTGATTCTTTTAATGCAACTGTTACACCAGAAGCAGTTGTTGTTTTGTATGACGAAGATGGAACGCCAAAAGTAATTTACCAAGGCCTTGTGAATAATTTGTTTGATTCACCGGGCAATCGGCGAGATGAGGCAACGCAACATTATGTCCGTGATGCAGTTGCAGCGGGAATTAAAAATGAAGCAATTTCGACATCCTATCGTGCACCTACTGGCTGTATCATTGAACAAAAGCAATGATTGAAATACTCCTCGCTACTGTATTTGCGCAACAAGAAGAACCCCGCGTCCCCACTTGGAAGCAAGACGTTCATGAAATTATTCTCAGTAATTGCATGCCATGCCATAGTTCCGGTGGTGCAGGTGCCTTCCATCTGTTGCGTTATGAAGATGTTGCAGGTCGTGCTTCGTTTATCGTAGAACTCACCAGAAACGGTGTAATGCCGCCTTGGAAAGTTGACGACAGCGGATTACCGGTTCATCACAAGCGCGGCATTTCAAAAGAAGAAATCGAAACAATTCAAAGGTGGATTGACGCGGGTAAACCAGAAGGCGACGGCGCTGAAATTGCTATTTGCGGTGGTGGCTTAGTTATTCCTGATGCGACTGGCCACACTAATCCAGATACACCTTGGATTATTCCAGCAGAAAGCGCAGCGCGGTGGCACAAAGGCATTCGGGACAAGCGCACGTTTGTCTTACCAATCAATAACCCAAATCCTATGAAAGTAACTTCATTGAAGTTTAGTACAACAGCACCACGGGCAGTCCAGATGGTGTGTTTTGTATTTGATCACCAAGGTCGCGCAAGAATGTTCGATGGATGGGATCCAGATGAACCAGGGTACGAAATGATGGGAGACATTGGTTGGGTGCCATCAGGAGCGCATGGAAAAATTGGCCCAGGTTCCGGTGTAGTTTCGTTACCTCATGGTTTTCACTGGGAAGTTCCTCCGAATATTGATGTTGTAGCCGAAACACATTTCAGACCAACAGGGAAAATAGAACAGCTTTCTTTATCAGTCGATTTGTTTGAAGATGCAATTGAAGGTTCGAGGGCAGTGCAAGAAATCGTTTCGATGATTCGTAGAATTGTGATTGAAGCAGACGACGATGCGTTTGTTGCCACTGAACACCTTGACATTCCGATTGCTGTTGATGTCATTGGAATAACGCCTCGAGCTGGTGCTGAATGTTCAGGGATGAATATCTCTTCGACCAACAGTGAAGGCACAAAGCAATTGTTGCTTTCTTATTCCGATTGGGATCCGCATTATGGAGAAACTGTATTCTTTACGAAGCCGTTTCGTGTAATGAAGGGCGATACGATTACATCCGCTTGGAATTTCAACAATAGCGATTCAAACCCACGTAATCCATTTGTGCCCGCTCAATTCATTGACCTTGCTCGTAAAACCGGTGTTGCAAATTTTGTATTGCATGTTGCACCTGTTCAAGTTGAACAAGCAAGTGATTTGTACGAATGGAATCTCTCTATGTTACGCAAGCGGCAACGCGCAGTGCAATGATTGGTATTATTCGCGGATGTTTATATCTACTCTCATAATCGTTCTATCATTCTCATCGACACATCCAACGGGTATTGACGCTATTGCTCCAAATCTTGTTGAGGCAGACGATAGTGCTTGGATGACATGGATTGAACCAGTGAACAAAGAGAAAAACATAATCGCTTTAAAATGCGCAAAGTTTGAAGATGGCGAGTGGGGTGATGCAAAACTTGTAGTGCAAGGCAATAACTTTTTTGCAAACTGGGCAGACTTCCCCGAGTTAGGAATTGCGAAAGATGGCACTTTGTTTGCGACTTGGCCTCAGCAATCAGGACCCGGAGTATATGCATACGACATTGCTGTTGCCAGAAGTGATGATGCGGGTGATACATGGACGCTCATGGGAACGCTGAATGACGATCGCGTTCTCGGGGAGCATGGTTTTGTTTCACTAGTTCCAGAAGGCGACGATAGCGTACGGGCATTTTGGCTTGATGGACGCGCGATGACTGGGGATGGGCATAGCGGAGAGGGCGGGGGAAATATGCAACTGCGTACTACAATCATCAACGACAAGGTGCAAAAGAGCGAGTTACTTGATGACCGTGTTTGCGAATGTTGCGGTACTGATGCTGTAATTGTTGATGGGAAGCCGTATGTGATTTACCGTGACCGTAGCGAAACCGAAGTTCGGGATATTGCATGGATAACACCTGGGGCAAGTTCAAACATCATTCATGATGACAACTGGAAAATTGCGGGTTGTCCCGTAAATGGACCATCAATAGATGCAAGAGACGGAACACAAGTTATGGCTTGGTACACAGGTGCTGGTGATTCCGCCTCGGTGTATGTTTCATTCTCGGGCAAGACTATGAAAATTTCTGATTCGATAATGGGCCGAGTGGATGTTGTTGTAGTTGATAAAGAGTCTGCTCTTGCAACGTGGTTAGAACCAAACGGCGGTACGGCATCGGTTATGCTTGCGGTTGTTCGAAGTGACGGCACTGTTGCGGAAGCAGATGTAATTGCTCAAGTTTCTGCGTCTCGCTCTTCAGGATTTCCTCGAATAGCTACTATCGATGGGGGCGTGTTACTTGCTTGGACTTCACAAGACCGAGATAAAGGCATTGAAACAAAGTACGTTCAAGAAGATTGAGTAGTACACTGTTCGGATGAGATTGATGTTCATCCTGTTGTTTTTCTTTACGCAAGCGCTTTACGCGTCACCAATTGAATTGATGACATTCAACATTCGGTACGGAACTGCGAACGATGGCAAGAACAGTTGGCAGTTTCGTAAAAGCCATGTAGTAGAAACGATCAGGGGAGCGAATCCTTCAGTGCTTGCAATTCAAGAAGCACTGCTTGAACAACTTCAGTACATCGAAGAAAAACTGCCACAATTTACGAAAGTGGGAACGCACCGATCTGGTCCAACCAAGGGCGAGTTCAGTGGCATTCTTGTTGATACTTCCAAATTACAAATTCTTGACGATGGTCAGATTTGGTTGTCGCCTACTCCAAACGAAATATCTAAGGGATGGGACGCTGCATTAGAACGCACAGCAACGTGGGTGACAGTTCGCGAGGTCGGCACAAGCGGTCCTGCTTGTATGTTTTTTAGCACGCACTTTGATCATCGCGGGAAACTTGCAAGAATCGAAAGTGCAAAGCTCATCGTAGCCACAGCACTTGAACAAAGTAAAGGAGCACTACCAGTTGCCATTATGGGCGATTTTAATTTTGTGCCAGATAGCACACCGTACAAAATTTTTACAGAGGCAGGTTTTGCGCCAGCGGTCTCAACAAACAAAGGCGGTACCTTTCATTCTTTTACCGGAGACACAAATGGCAAAAGAATAGATTACATTTTTCTGAACGATACGTGGAAACTGCGAGGCGCATCCATTTTACGTCCACGCAAAAAAAGCCGAAGTGCTTCTGACCATGATCCTATTGTCGCTACGGTTGAGCCGAACGTTCTTACTGGCACCATTGGTACGCCACGCTCCATAACAACGGTATGGAAACCTTCGCGAAATTCACTTGTTCGAAGTGTTATTCCTGCAGAACTGTTACCAGCAGTTGAAAAAATAAAAAACCTTATTACATCACGGCCCGACACAGAGCCAGACTATCATGAGTTAAGTTTCGTAGAGGGCGCATTCCGATTCCCATTTTATTTGCCAGAGATAGCAGGCGATGTGACAGATAGATTGATGGTATTGCACTGCGAACCATCAAACATTCAACAACTTGCAGCAACAGCATTGGATGCTCCACCGAAAGAAGGAAAAGTGTTTTCCAACATTCGCCCATCTATCGAACAGGTAATTGAATTCTTAGAAATACCGCGAGACACATTCTATATTGAAGAAGATACGCTTCAGTCTGCGTTAGAAGTTATTCGATACTCAAAACAAGTTGACTTCAGTGCGTTGGTTGCGACTATACACATTCCAACAGAAGAAGAACAACCTTGGTTTGGTAAGGCGATGCCACATGGCGTCACTGGACCCGTGCTTGCAGCGCAGCATGGCCCAAACGGTTGGCAAGTTGTTGGCGGTGAAGGCGATAATACGTACGACATGTCTATCATTGCTGAAGTGTTTGATCTAGGAGGAGAAGACACGTACTACGCCAACGATTTTGTTGTTGGTAATCGCCGAGTTATTGATCTGCAGGGTGACGATGTGTACACTGGAACAAAACAGCAGGGTCCAGCAGCGGCATTGTTTGGAACTTGGATTATCGATGATCGAAAAGGTGATGACCAATACGGAGTTGTTGGTGGTAAGTTTTCAACAGGCGCAGCTTGTTTTGGAGTGGGAATGATTATTGATAGAGAAGGCGATGATTCGTACAGGGGCACAAGTTGGTCAATCGGTACTGGCGTGTATGGCGCCGGCATCGTGATGGACTTAGGTGCTGGCAAAGATGAATACTTAGGAGATTTTTTGACAATAGGTGTCGGTGGACCACGTGGATTTGGTTTTGTATTCGATGAATCAGGAGACGATATCTATACATCAGATGGACCGACTCCTTCGGTGTACGACACTCCAGATGTGCATTGTTCGTTTAGCCAAGGTATGGGATTCGGGTACCGAAAATTTACTGCGGGAGGAATCGGTATTTTGTGCGACTTCGCTGGCAATGATTCCTACCTAGCAGGAGAGTTTAGCCAAGGTGGTGCCTATTATCATGGGCTTGGAATACTTCGAGATTTCTCGGGCGACGACACGTATTCAGGAAATAGGTACGCTCAAGGGTTCGGCGTTCATCAAGCGTTCGGGGTCTTGATTGATGACGAAGGCGACGATATATACTCGGCGATGACTGCTGCTGATCAAGGTTCTGCCTGGGATATAGCGGCTGGTTGCTTACTAGACAAGAGTGGTAACGATTCGTATACAGCAAATGGAATGACTCAAGGTTCTGCTGCGCAACAAGCGATTGCGTATCTACTTGATTTGGATGGGAACGATTCGTATATGGGATTGAGCCCAGCGCAAGGCGAGTCTGGTAACAACTCGTATCACTGGGAGCCATCGCACGCATTTTCATTTAGTCTATTGCTAGATGCTGGCTTCGGCGAGGACTCGTATTCATTGCATCGCAAAAACAATTCCACTGAAATTACGCAACCGAATCCTACACCCGAAGGTAGTGGTATTGGCTTGTTTATAGATAGATAAAAAGACAAAGTATCTTATAAAACAATACCCCGCCGCAACCCTTGCGGGACAACGACGGGGATACAGTTTCAATGCTCGATACACGGGCTTGCGCCCGCAGCACGATCTTCGCAATGAACAGTGGTAGTATTGAAGGTTAAAGGTATTCTGTCAACCATCAACGGCAGGTTAATTAAAAAGAGCCCCGACTTTCGTCAGAGCTCTTTTTGTAATTCGATGGGA
>JABJDN010000147.1 GCA_018665385.1 Phycisphaerae bacterium
AGGTTCTACTTCTTCAACTTCAGGGGATGAACATGCTGTGACTAAAAGTAGCACCGGACATAGTTTTAAAAAGTACCAAAAATTAATTTTCATTTTTCACATTCAATTTGTTTCAGATTATGCGACATTTATTCGTCAATCTTACTCTATTTGTTAAACACTCCGGCTCCCACCGTTTTATCGCCTGCATCCACCACAGTTACCTCAAAATCAACCACTACAGGGATGTGGTCAGAAGCATCGTGGAGGGCTTGGGCGAGCAGATTAGATCGGTCTGTATCTCCATCAAAACAGGAATTATCGCCATCATTTATTGCGATGTCGTAGTGTGTACCATCGTTACCCATCGCGTGGTAGGAGCCTTCAATGATGTCAAGACCTTTGCCATCATCTAACGAACTGCTAATAAATTGAAAATCAAACCGATCGTCCATACCACCACTTGCAAGGCCACCTTTTCGAATTTTCCGAGGAGACTGCGTATGCTTACTTGCATCATCAGTTCCCGCCCACTCATCTGTGCCAAGTGGATCAACCAACGAAGCTGTAAATAATATATATGCAGGTTCTTTGATAGTGTAAAAATTCATATCGCCAGCAACGATGACATGCGAATCCTTCTTCAACGTTGCTATGTCTTCAAGGATAGCTTTTGCACCCGCCTCTCGTTGTAGTTTATTCTCATTCCCTTTTGATGCTTTCAAATGTGCGCTATACACCCACAAGTCGATCCCTTCCTGCTTCCCAATTCCAACAAGGTGCCATCGGTCAGCATTCCGAGTCGCACCAGTAAAAATATCTTCGTGATCATCTTCCTTCTCTTCAAACTGAGTCGATTCAAAGAACATCGCTTGCGCGCCGCCTGATTCCCCTGCATTGGTATAGGTTGCCATGGAATACGTTTCGCCAACCAGCCCATGCAATGTCTTTTGTGCCCCGCTTTTCACTTCCTGAAACATAAAGATAGATACTGGTATCGATTCGCCGTGCGAATCATCTAAAGAAGCGCCATCTATAACTACATTCATGGCTTCCATATCAGCCGAACAATAATGCGTGTTGTACGAAACAACTCGTATGTCACCTTCCGCAATCGATGAAACAAAAAGAAAAACAAGGGCAACTACAACTAAACGTGTTTTCATGTGTTTCATTCTAACGCATTACTCATGCCAAATGACGGGCTCGCCAGTTTCAGTCAAAATTGATGGTTGCGCTTCTCGATTAATTGCCCAGTTCAATAATGTGCTTCTCATCTTTTTAAATATAAGTGGAAAATGGGGGATGACACTTTTTGTTTCTCCAATATCTGTTTCCAAGTTGTACAGTTCGTATCGTTCATCTGCATGAAAGAAAATCAATTTCCATTTTCCTTGACGTATCGCGGTGAACGGTTCGATGCCCGGACCAGAAGCGCCCCACTGGTGTGGCTGATGCCAACCGATGACTCTGTCACTCTGCACATCTTCTAAAGCAATGCCATCAATAACATGATCCTCTGGAACATCGATACCTGCGTACTGCAAAATAGTAGGAAACAAATCATGCGTAATGACATTCGCATCGCTGACGGAGGCTATCTTATCAAGACCCTGCACAATAAGCGGCACACGAATGCCACCTTCGTACGCTGAACCCTTACCACTTCTCAGTGGAGCGTTATGTGTATGTGCTTTACCACCACGGGCGTGTGCAGACAGCCCACCGTTATCCGATGTGAAAATAACAATCGTATTGTCTGCAATGCCAAGTTTTTCAAGTTGTTCGAGAACACTGCCTAGTGCTGCATCTGCACTTTCTATCATTGTGGCGTATGCCGCTTCTTTTTTATCGATGTCTTTGTACTTGTCTATGTATTTCGGGTTTGGCATAAGTGGCGCGTGCACTGCATAAGGAGCAAAATGTAAAAAGAAGGGCTTGCCTGTTTCAACAGCCTGTTCAATTTCGTAACACGCTTCTATAGCGAGGGCCTCAGACAAGAAAATTTCTTGGTCATGGTATTTTTCTAATCCCGGAACATCCCAAATTTGATGATTTTCGAAATCCATTTTTCCCCGGGTTGCCATGAACCGATGTTTGCCGTAAAAACTTCCGGGGCCACCGGCGCCATGCCCTGCAACATTCACGTCAAACCCTAAATTCTTTGGATCACCTCCGGGGGAATCAACTGCCCCTAGATGCGCTTTGCCAACGTGCATGGTGTGGTATCCAGCATCTTGCAGTAAAGATGGGAGAGTCAACTCGCCGGGTTGCAATGCATCAAGGTCCCATTTGGGAGGCGTCAATGTGGGATGCTTTTTAGAAGTGTCTTGGCCTTTGTATAAAGTCCAGTAGGTAATGTGAGATCTTGCTGGCGATTGGCCGGTAAGTAAACTTGTTCTAGAAGGTGTACACACTGGACCTGCGGCATATGCATTCGTAAACTTCGTACCGTTGTCTGCGAGCCGTTGCCAATTTGGAGTGTTGTAGCGTTCGTTGAGCGGAGTAACTTCAGTATGAAACGGTACAGATGTATCCTGCCATCCTAAATCGTCAACGAGAAAAAGAAGTATGTTTGGTTGAGTTGCTTGCGCAAGTGCGATAACAACAATCCATGATCGAATAAGCATTCGAGCAGTGTATAGGAATCTACCTCAATCATTAAGAACGATCTATTAAGGGGATTGCGTGGTGACTATAGAGTGCCATGAATCAGCAAATGCCGAGAAGAACAAACGGTATCCTATAGATGTACCATTGAAATCTAAAACTTAATTAAATTAATTGCTAAGACAAGAAAAAGGAACTAACATGAGAGACGAAACAAATAAGATGAATACATTGATTGCTACTTGCTGCTTTTGAACTACACCAAACTTTGGCAATAACTTAACCCCTCTGCCCTTCGCAGTTGGGTTTTTTTGATGCAATCATGAAACCTGAATCTGTAATTAGTGCGAGTACCTGCTTCGTTGGATGCAGCCACAAAAAAACGCCTTCATCTTTCGATGAAGGCGTTCATTTCTCTTTGAAAGATGAACAGTTGGGAGGAACCGACCCGATACATTACTGTACCGGTACGCGATCTTGCGATCGCACGAGGATGTGCTGACAACCAAGCGTAGATCTCTCTACATGTTTGGTCGATTAAAAAAATCTAAAAACACCGAGCGGATGCTCGAGTCTTGGTCTAAGGATATCCCTTAGAAAGGAGGTGATCCAGCCGCAGGTTCCCCTACGGCTA
>JABJDN010000036.1 GCA_018665385.1 Phycisphaerae bacterium
AGCCGATGGATTTCATCAATGAATAAAACATCGTTTGGTTCCATACGAGTAAGTGTTCCAACAAGGTCGCTCCCTTTTGTCAGGGCAGGCCCCGAAGTAACCCAAGCACGAGTACCTAATTCGTTTGCTATGACGTGGGCAAGTGTTGTTTTACCTAAGCCCGGAGGACCGTACAAAAGTACGTGCTCCATAGGGTCGTTTCGTTCCTTGGCTGCATCGAGGGCTATAGATAAACGCTCGCGTAACTCGCTTTGCCCTAGATATTGGTCAAGTGTGACTGGCCGTATAGATGGTTTAGTAGGCGCGGCGCTCGTCGCTTCGACTTGAGCGTCTACTTTTTGCTTGCTAGGTGAGATAATCCGTTCTCGTGCCATGTATTTAAAGGGTAGCAGGTTACTTGGCGTTTGTTACACGCAAACCGCTAGAGCTTCCTTCATTTGTTGCCAACGGTGTTCTATCGAGCCGGTGAGCCCGATGGAAAAACGGACAAGTCCAGAGGAAATGCCTGCTCGTTGTTGCGCTTTTTCGCTCATTTTACTTGATGTGGGATGTGGATTGAATGGAGCATTTGTCATGGTTTGTCGCTCCGAGATTCGAGTGTTTCGTTATAACTGAAGGAGAGTGAACTATTCCCCGCAATCATTTCAGAGAACTGGCGAGCTACATCAGCTCTCCAACCTTGCAGTAGAGGTGAATCCTGAATAATGCCGCCTTTTCGAACAGATAAATACCATTCTGTAAAAATTGGCCTACTTGTCACAAGGCCAGGAGATAGCTTGTTGCCTACGCACCAAGCATTGAATAATGACCATACTCCATCAAGTTCTTGTCGGACGATAGCGTCTTTTTCAATCGGGTCAGATTTGCGTAACTGAATTGGCTCAAGTTGTTCAGCATTTGCAAGAGCCGTAATTATTTGGTTGCCGTATTTATTTGCAATATTTTTTGGGAACCCACGCAGCCCAGATAGTTGGGCAACAGTTTCTAAAGGTTTCTTCCCTAATGCCAAGATGCACTCCGGCGGGATAATCGCTCGTGTAGGCAAATTTCGTTCAATAGCAATTTCTTCTCGCAACTTCGCAAGAGCTTGTATGCGTTGCATTTCTTTTTTGTGCGGTGTTTTGTTTTTGCAAATTCTTTTTACAGTATTAAAAAGATTAAACGTGTAATTTTCTTTTGAGGAAAATTTCAAGAACTCGTTACTCGCCCAGTCTGTTCTATCTAGTTCTTCTAGTTTGGTTATGAAAAAATCGTGTACCGCTAACAAATATCGTACATCATCCGCGGCATATACTTTTTGCCTATTTGAAAGTGGCCGTGCATCCCACTGCGAGAATGTAAAATGCCCGCCTACGTCGTGCTGAAGAATTGTTTCGATACTCTTTGTTAACGAAAGTGGCCAAGGGTAACCGACGAGGCCGGCTGCAAGTTGTGTGTCGAAAATAGCTTGGGGCGGAGTTCCCATAAGTTTCTCTACCTGATCTAAGTCCTGTGAGGCAGAGTGCAGGATTACAATTATCTCAGGATCTGTAATGAGGGAATACAACGGAGTTAAATCTGTAATTGCAAATGGATCGATGAGCGCAACCATATCGGTTGTCGCAACTTGGATAAGGCATGTGTATGGATAGTACGATTCTTCACCAATAAATTCTGTATCAAAGGCGAAGATGCCTTTTTTTTGTAATTCTGAACAAAGTTCTAAAAAATATTTTTCTGTATTAATCCAGCGAGCTTCGCCAGTTGGTACTAGCGGGTTTCCCTCTAATACAGGTGTGATGGTCCCTTGAGCATGCGATTCGCTATGGCTTCGGGCTCGGTGCTTACTCCGATGTGATGTTTTTTTTCCCATTTGTGCCATTCTACCAGAGTGCTGATGGAACCGTTTGTTTTCTTTTGCGAATCTTAAAACAAGAGAAGATGCCATCGAAGTCCTGGAGGGGAAAATTCGATTGGTAACAAACAAGGCGCGTCGTGCATGCACGGCGCGCCTTGTTTTTTGACCATTCTTGAATAGGTTTAGAAGCCCATGCCGTCCATGCTTGGAGCGCCACCTGAATCTTTAGTTTTCAAATCTGTAATTGCACAATCTGTTGTTAGCAGTAATCCACTAATGCTCGCAGCATTTTGCAGCGCGATTCGTTCTACTTTTGTTGGAACGATAACACCTGCTTTGATAAGGTCTTCGTACTGTCCTGTAAGACCGTTAAAACCAAAGTTGTCATCGGTCGCTTCTGTTACTTTTTGGCAAACAATAGAGCCATCTAGACCACAGTTTTTTGCAATCTGACGAATTGGTGCACTAATTGCACGGCCAATGATATCGATTCCTAATTCTTCATCTCCGCGTGCTTTTTTGCGTGCGCCATCAAGAGCACGTGTTGCTCGGATGACTGAAACACCACCGCCAGGAAGAATGCCTTCCTCGACAGCAGCACGGCATGCGTGAAGAGCATCTTCAACGCGTGCTTTCTTTTCTTTCATTTCAACTTCTGTCGCTGCGCCAACGTTTACTTGTGCAACGCCACCTGCGAGTTTCGCAAGACGTTCTTGTAGTTTTTCAGCGTCGTAGTCAGAAGAAGTATTTTCAATTTGAGCGCGAATTTGATCAATACGACCTTTGATATCAGATGACTTTCCTGCACCTTCAATGATTGTCGTATTGTCTTTATCGATTGTTACTTTCTTTGCTCGCCCGAGTTGAGAAAGCTCGATAGTTTCTAAATTCATACCAAGTTCTTCCATCACTGGTTCGCCACCAGTAAGAATAGCAAGATCTTGAAGCATAGCTTTTCGGCGATCGCCAAAGCCCGGAGCTTTAACTGCGCAAACCTTGATGGTTCCACGGAGCCTATTGACAACAAGTGTAGCAAGCGCTTCACCGTCTATATCTTCAGCAACAATGAGAAGCGATTTTCCGCTTTCGGCAACTTTTCCAAGAATTGGAAGTAAATCTTTTGCTGTGCTAATTTTCTTTTCGTTAATAAGAACGTAACAATCGTCAAGATTAACAATCATCGTTGCAGTGTCTGTAACAAAGTGAGGGCTTAAGTATCCTTTATCAAACTGCATGCCTTCTACAAGTTCTACATCTGTCTCAAGCGATTGGCCTTCTTCAACAGTGATGACACCATCTTTGCCAACTTTGTCCATTGCTTTGGAAATGATTTTTCCAATCTCTGCATCTTGGTTCGCTGCACAAGTTCCAACTTGAGCGATTTCGTTGGAATCTTTTACGTCGTTAGACATAGCGTGAAGTTCAGAAACAATCGCCGCAACACCCATATCAATTCCACGCCTAACTTGGTTGGCATGTGCGCCTGCTGTTATGTTTTTAAGTCCCTCGGTAAAAATTGCTTCAGCGTAAATAGTGGCTGTAGTTGTTCCATCACCAGCGTCTTTGGAACACTTCGATGCTACTTCTTTCACCAT
>JABJDN010000099.1 GCA_018665385.1 Phycisphaerae bacterium
GATGAGTAACGGGGCGTCTATTACAAGGCCCGCTGTCGAAGAACTCGCTTTTGAAAACTGTTCTTCTTGCAATGAGCGCGCAAGGGGGTGAAGTAATGCTTCAAGACGCTTTCTTTCGTCCTTGTCTGCAAAAACTATTCCTGCGATTGCAGATCGATCAAGTACCTGCTCTTCTGTGAAAACAGCGTCGCCCCACCATTCACGCAACGTATGTTGCACTTCAACTTGTTGCAATACGAGTGAAATGTTTGCGTCGGCATCCGCAACAATACAACCGAGTGCACCGAACATCTGCGCAACCGTACTCTTACCAGAACCGATTCCGCCAATGATACCTATGACTTTTGGTGTAGTCATTGCACGATGCGGGTCCAAGTAGTCCCGTCTGCTCCGTCTTTAATTTCTATTCCCATGCACGTAAGTTCTTTGCGAATCTCATCTGCTCGCCCCCAATCTTTCGACGAGCGAGCGTCAAGTCGGGCTTCGATGAGCGAATCAATTTTGTCAACATCTATATCTTCTGTACATGCGCAAGATTCTAAATCTATAACTCCAAGGATGGAGTCAATGACTTGCAATGCTTCTAGTTCATCTGCAAGTGTTGAATCTCCGCCGTCATCCACAGGGTCAATGTCAACAGCATAGGAACTGACTGCCTCGCTTAAAAAACCAATTGCTCCAGCGACGTTCAAGTCGTCGCACATAGCTGTTAAGAATTGTTCTTTCGCTTGTTGCAACGGACGCTTAGTTACATGAACACAACCATGCGTACATAACCAATCTGCTAATCGTTTCCAGCGATCTATTTGCCTTTGTGAATCTTTTAAACCCTGCATTGTAAAGTTTGCATTCGAACGGTAATGCGTTCGAATAAGTTCAAGACGAATTGCAGCAGGCGATGCGCCTTTGCTTACAAGGTCGCGTAGTGTGTAAAAGTTCCCCTTGCTCTTGCTCATCTTTCCGCCATCGACCAATAAAAAACGTGTGTGGAACCAATAATTTGCAAAAGATTTTGAATCTGTTGCGCAACAAGATTGGGCAATTTCGCATTCGTGGTGTGGGAAAATATTATCTTCTCCACCACTATGAATATCTATAACATTTCCTAGAAGTGCAGTTGCCATGGCGGAACACTCTAAGTGCCAACCCGGGTATCCCTCGCCCCAAGGACTTGGCCAGCGCATGAGGTGATTTGGGTCTGGCTTCCAAAGCATAAAGTCTGCAGGGTTTTTCTTCACCGCCTGCGTTTCCATATTTACCCTTCCGCCTTCGCCAGAACGGAGTTGTTCCATTGTGTTGCCAGAAAGTTTTCCATACTCTGGAAATGATTGCACATCAAAATATACAACGCCATCGGCAGCAACATACGCATGCCCTCTGTCGACAAGAGTCTGCACCATTGCAATCATCTCTGCAATGTACTGCGTTGGTCTTGGCATTACATCTGCGTTCGTTTCTGCATCATCAATAATTTCCATGCCGAGTATTTTTGAATCTTCCATAAACGCCTGCGCGTAGTATTGCGCAATGGCAAGTGGATCTGATGGATCAAGTTCCACTCCGTCTGGAAGTACGCCAGATTTTTTTGCTTCAGCAAGTCGGTTCGCTGCAACTTTCATTTTGTCTTCACCCCCGCCATCTGCGACCCCGTCGTCTGTCATATGACCTACGTCAGTAATATTCATAACTTGATTCACCTTGTAACCGATTGCCTCAAGCGTTCGGCGAAGGACATCAGCGTTTAGGAACGCACGAAAATTACCGATGTGTGCGAAATCGTACACAGTTGGTCCACATGCATAAAACGAAGCAATCTTCTGGGCTTCTTGAATAGCCACGAAGGGTTCAGTTTTTCTTGTTAAAGAGTTGTATAAGTGCAGTTGCATTAGTGTTAAAATGATGCCTTACGATGGAAGTAATGTACGATAATTTTTTTGAAGGCAAAGCAGTGCTTATAACTGGCGGTGCGGGGTTTATTGGTTCGCATCTTACACAACATCTCGCCCGGCTCGGTGCTCAAGTCCGCGTGCTTGATAATTTAAGTACTGGGTATCGTAAAAATCTTGATGGAATTGCGGTTTCGCTTTTCGAAGGTTCCATTTTAGACGCTTCCGCACTTCATGAAGCAATCAATGGTTGTTCGCTGGTCTTTCATGAAGCAGCATTTGTTTCAGTTCCAGAAAGTTTTAATGATGCCGACTTGTGTTTTGCTACAAACATTAAGGGCACCAGCAATGTAATGAAAGCTGCAAAACGAGCGAACTGTGACCGTGTCATGTTTGCATCCTCTGCTGCCTGTTATGGAAGGTCGCCAGAATTACCTAGTTCTGAAACAGATACTGTTTCTGCTGAGTCCCCGTATGCACAATCAAAGGTGATGGGC
>JABJDN010000096.1 GCA_018665385.1 Phycisphaerae bacterium
AATTGTAAAGGTAGTCGTCCCGATTACACGATCGCCCCACTCTCGCAATATTCGTGCACAAAAAGCATGGAATGTTGTAACGGTTAACCCGCGTGCTTGCACTCCTCTCTCATCGAGTAACACTTGCACGCGATCTCGCATTTCTTGTGCGGCTTTATTGGTAAATGTAAGCGCAAGTATTTGCCAGGGAGCAACGCCTGTATCTATTAAATTTGTAATTCGCTTGGTAACAACTGTTGTTTTACCTGATCCTGGACCTGCAAGAACGAGCAAGGGCCCGGTTGTGTGTACCACTGCCTTTTGCTGCGCTTCCGTGAGAGTTGACGATTGTGCTTCCATGCTTTCCATCCTTAAGTTGGCAGTGTAGTGTCATCGCTGAAAACATCTCTGATAAACCCTATTTATTCATCAGAAATAGACAAAACCCCTAAATTAACCCCCTAACGACAGGCTGTCCAGGTATCAGTAAAAATAGTGCCTGTTGTAAGTGCCGATAGAAACCGCTTTTAACATTAAAAAAAAAGAGGTTCCAGATTTTGGGGTCTAGGGTATTGCAGACACAAGATGTGGTAGTACGATAAGCACTTGTGGAAGGAGCTTTTGGTAAGCGCAGCAAGTTTGAGGGAACATGCGCTAAAACAAGTGAAAACCACTGGTAGGAGCCGTTTTTAACAGTTAAAACGCATGTTTTAGAGGTTTTGCAATTGGGTAATAAGAGGAAAGACATGAAAACGAAACAGAACGACAAAATCGAAACCAATTTCGCTAACAATTCTGCACCCATTTCAAACATTCAAAAACAAAGAAATACCTGTCCGACGGTGGACACATAACAACATAATTTTACAGCGATAACAATAAAAGTAACAAAGATAGAACGCACGGAAGCAAAGAACAACAGATGAAAATAACAAGACGATTCACAACATCAAATGAAAATGTTTGGGACTCAGTAGAGTGGGCAAACCGATCAACGAAAATTACAAATGCAGATGGCTCAGTCGTGTTCGAAATGAACAACGCCGAGCTTCCTGCAGAGTGGAGCCAACTCGCCAGTGACATTATGGTGAGCAAGTACTTCCGCAAAGCGGGAGTACCACAACAAAACAAAAATGGCACACCAGAGTTAGATGCAAAAGGACAAGCAGTCACTGGACCAGAACGATCTGCTCGCCAAGTCATTCACAGGCTCGTCGGTTGCTGGAGAAGTTGGGGTGAGTCACATGGTTATTTCGACACCTCTGAAGACGCCAAATCGTTCTACGATGAATTGTGCTGGATGATGTTGCACCAAGTAAGTGCACCAAATAGTCCACAATGGTTTAACACAGGTTTAAACTGGGCGTACGGCATTTCTGGTCCTGCACAAGGGCACTACGTGGCTGACCCTGAAACTGGCAAAGTTGATCTTGCAGACGATGCGTATTCACACCCGCAGCCACATGCTTGCTTTATTCAATCTGTTAATGACGATCTAGTTGGCGATGGCGGCATCATGGATCTCTGGACACGAGAAGCACGTTTGTTCAAATATGGTTCTGGTACAGGTTCTAACTTCTCAAACTTACGCGGTGGTGATGAACCACTTTCTGGTGGCGGAAAATCTAGTGGCCTCATGAGCTTCCTTAAAATCGGCGACCGCGCAGCTGGTGCAATTAAATCTGGTGGCACAACGAGACGTGCTGCGAAAATGGTTTGCCTTGATGTTGACCATCCAGATATTAAAGAATTTGTCAGTTGGAAAGTCCGCGAAGAGTTAAAAGTTGCAGCGCTCGTTGAAGGCATGAAGCACTTGTCGCCAGAGCAACGCAAGCGAGCAGAAGAATTAAACCTCACACTTGATTATGACTTCAACGGCGAAGCATATCAAACGGTTGCTGGTCAAAACTCGAACAACTCCGTACGTTTATCGCACGAATTTTTCGATGCAGTTGACCGCGATAGCGAATGGAATCTTATCCGCCGAACAGATGGCGAAGTCTCTCGTTCCATTCCTGCGAAAGGTTTATGGAATGATATTTGCGACGCTGCTTGGCACTGTGCTGACCCTGGCGTTCAATTTGATACCGCTATCAACGATTGGCACACCTGCCCTCAAGATGGTCGAATCAATGCTTCAAACCCGTGCAGCGAATATATGTTCCTTGACGACACCGCTTGTAATCTTGCATCGCTTAACTTGTTGAAGTTCTACGATAGCGAAACACGAATGTTTGACGTCGACTCGTTTGAACACAGCATTCGTCTTTGGACTGTAGTCCTTGAAATTTCTGTGCTAATGGCGGCATTCCCTTCCGAGGCAATTGCACACCAAAGCTGGCGATACCGAACCCTTGGGCTTGGCTTTGCGAACCTTGGCGCTATGCTCATGCAAGCGGGCATTCCATACGACAGCGAAGCTGGTCGTGCGGTTTGTGGTGCTATTACCGCAACAATGACTGGCCGATCTTACGCGGTGAGTGCTGAGATGGCAGGAGAGCTTGGTCCTTTTGATGGCTTTGCTGACAACGCAGATGACATGCTTCGCATAATCCGTAACCATCGTAATGCTGCCCACGGTAAAACACGCGACTCAGGTGAATACGAAAAACTCCGTATCCCACCAGTACCAATCAATCATACTATGTTCCACGACGATTCCATCAACATCACCAATGCTGGCGATCTTCTTGGAAGAGCAGTGCAGGCATGGGACGAAGCGCTTGACCTTGGTGGTCGACATGGCTTTAGAAATGCACAAGTAACCGTTATTGCTCCAACTGGAACAATTGGATTGCTCATGGATTGCGACACCACTGGTGTTGAACCTGACTTTGCCCTTACCAAATTCAAAAAACTTGCTGGTGGTGGGTACTTCAAAATTGCAAACCAATCCATACGCCCTGCTCTTCGAGCGCTCGGATACAGCAAACGCAAAGTCGACAAGATGCTCCTGTATGTCATGGGCACAATGTCACTAGAAACTGAAATGCCAAAGACTGTCAAAGACGATGGTGAAATCATCTCGCTGTTCAATTTCCTGATTGAAAGCGGGTACACAAAAGAAGAGTTGAGCAGCATCGAAAGCAACCTTCCGACTGTGTTCGATTTATCGTTTGCATTCGGTGCTTGGAATATACCTGAACGTATTCTAAAATCTTTTGGTCTTACAAGAGAACAAGCAACGAACAATCCGTCATTCAACGGCTTGAAACTCTTTGGCTTAAACTCCGATGAACGTAATGAACTAAACCGCAGAGTGTGTGGTACAGGAACTATCGAAGGTGCTCCAAAACTGGATGACGAACACCTTGGTGTGTTTGATTGCGCAAACCGTTGCGGCGAAACGGGAGTTCGATATATAGCCCCAGAGGGACACATTCGAATGATGGCAGCTTGCCAACCATTCATCACCGGCGCCATCTCAAAAACGATTAACTTGCCGAATGAAGCAACCACTGATGATATTGCGAATTCGTATTGGCTCAGTTGGGAACTTGGATTGAAAGCGAATGCTTTGTACCGCGATGGCTGTAAACTCAGCCAACCACTCAACGCAAAATCAGATGTGTCCCTTGACGATGAAGAAGACAGCCTAGAACTTGCTTCAGCACAAGAAGAAATCATAACGGAAGTAGTCGCTGCTGCAGATATGGCTGCGAGCGACCAACCTCAAGTCATAGAACGCATCGTTGAAAAAATCATCGAACGCCCCATGCGTAAGCGACTTCCAGACACTCGTGACAGCATCACGCATCACTTCAATGTGGCTGGTCACGAAGGATATTTAACTGTTGGCAAATACATAAACGGTAAGCCTGGCGAACTCTTCATCACAATGTCTAAAGAAGGCTCAACAATCGGTGGGTTAATGGACAGCCTTGGTACCGCAATCAGCGTTGCGTTGCAATACGGCGTGCCAATTGAAAGCCTCGTGAGTAAATTTGCATACCAGCGATTTGAGCCACAAGGCATTACAACAAACCGTGATATTCCATTTGCAAAAAGCCTTGTTGATTACATCTTCCAATGGATGGGAATGCAATTTATCGAAGGCTACCGTGAAGCAAATATTCCAAAGCGTGTTGGCGCAAGCACATCAACGCAAGAAACAAAAATACCAACTGCAGTCAAGGAGGACACACGATGGTCAAGCGATCCCACAAGTACAACAGTCCAGCCGTCAACGGCAATACCAACTGGTGGCATCACACCAACGGACAATGTCGTAAAGGTGAAGACCGAGCAAATTACAATGCAACGCCAAGTGAAAATACAAGCTGCCTCAGTTTCGAACGATGGTTTGGAATCGAGCCAAATAGAACTCGAAGCATCCTCCCTAGACACAGCAATGTCCTCTATGCAAGGTGATGCACCAGCATGCACTGTATGTGGCACAATAACTGTGCGAAACGGGACCTGTTACAAGTGCATGAATTGCGGTACTTCACTTGGATGTTCATAAACGTTTGGAGAGAACTGGATGGGAGTTGATAATGTCGAAACACGGATGACTGACCATGTTCCAGTAGGAGGAAGGAACTACCTACTAGGGCTGCGTACCGATGGAACGGTAAGCAGCCCATGTTTCCCTACTTTGGGGAACACCATGGACAGAGAATTCGACGTATTCAATTGTGACCTTCGCCCAGATCAAGGATGACCTGAGCAAACTGTGCGAAGTTCGCTCACATGAGTGAGTAAACTTCTTCTCTTCCCTCCCCCCGAGACGGACCCACCACCGTCTTGGGGGGTTTTTAATTGTGGTAGCTTGCGTGGTCTGGTCTGATTTTGTCAACAAGAACCAAGTGAAAAAAGCTGTTCGTCTTTATGATTTCTGATTCGATGCTACTCAATGCTAGATACAACAATGACCTGACCACAAAGGGTTTCTGTGGTCAGGTACATGCATCCCGTCGGCGTGGTAGATGGTGCTGTGTACCAGACCGCAGGACCCTCTGCTATAATACCCACCTATGGAACTCACGAATTACCTCCCAGTTATGCTTATAATTATCATGGCCGTTGGCTTTGGTATTGTGAATATTGTTGCATCGGGGTTGCTCGGTCCAAAACGTTCGGGTGATGTAAAAGATGACACATACGAATCTGGTATGAAGCCAATCGGTTCAGCTAGGAAACGGTTTAACATTCGGTTTTATATTCTTGCGATGACGTTTCTCGTGTTTGATATTGAAATTATATTCCTCTATCCTTGGGCTGTTGATTTCTCTCAACTTGCACAGGGCAGCGAGGAAGCTACATTATTCCTAGGTAGAATCCTATTTTTCCTAGGCACAAGTATTGTGGCGTACATCTATGCTTGGAAAAAGGGTGTATTCAACTGGGATTGATTGACTGATTTCATGTAGAATGCCAAACCGCAAACGCGGGGTGTAGCTCAGCTTGGCAGAGCGCTTGTTTTGGGAACAAGAGGCCGCAGGTTCAAATCCTGTCACCCCGACTTACTAATAAAGCCCTTCAATAGGAGGGCTTTATTAGTAAGTCGGCAAAAGGAAGTGTCAAATCCTATTACCAAACTAGTTTCAAACACCTCAAAAGCATGCACATGGAGAAGAGCGAAGCGCCCATTACAGGCGGTGGGGCATACCCCATAGGGCGCCATTGATAAGGCATATCGCCGTTATAGGACGTGTTTATGCCTCAACGCGAATATTTAACACTATTTTATTGGATATATACCTGTGCAGACTTATAATTGAACTGGAAGATGCACGGTTTAAATGTAATTGAAAGCCAAGCGGAAGAGGTAAAAAAGAGAATGATTCGAATAGCAAAGTTGAATATTGCAGTTGTCTGTTGTCTCTTTGGTTTATATACGAATGCGGACGGGCAGTACCCAGGCGATGAATGCGTAGACGCTTTGTTTGCTTCTGAAGGCGCTAACATATTCGATACTACAAATGCATCCCCAAGTACACCTGAACCAGATGATAGTATGTGCGCTGGCACCTATTTGAATTGGAACAATAGTCCAGACGTTTGGTTTTCATTTACGCCTCTCACAAATGACACATACATCTTTAGCACTTGCGACATTGATTCATTCGATACTTCAATTGTTCTCTACGAAGGCAGCTGTTCGCAACAAATTGCGTGTAATGGAGATAACCCTAATGGAAGTGCTGACTGCCAAGACTATTATTCCTTGATTGAAACGCCACTTGTAGCTGGAATAGAATATTTTATCCGTGTAGGCGGGTTTGGGGGTAAGACTGGCACTGGCACGCTTACAATCGAAGAATCATCGAGTGGTGGCCAATCAAACACCGTGTACTATGTCAATACGAATAATCCAACTCCAGGAAATGGGTTGTCATGGACTGCTGCATTTGTTGATCTGCAAGATGCACTTGATGTCGCACAAGACACCCATCAAATCTGGATTGCACAAGGAACCTATTTCCCAACAAATACAGATGGTTCGCAAGATCCCCGCGATGCGTCTTTTCGAGTTATTCCAGGAGTAGAAATATTCGGCGGTTTTCTTGGAGATGAACTAACGGTTGGACAAAGAGACCCGAAGCAATACCGCGTTATTCTTTCTGGCGATCTAAACAACGACGATGATACTGGTGGTGATAATTCTGACAACGCCTTCCATGTCGTTACTGCAAATTATACCTCTGGACCAAGTGCTCGTCTTGATAGCGTCTCGATAACCCGAGGGAACTCGCTTAACAATGGCGCAGGCGTGTTCGTTATTAACTCGTCTCCCAACGGATTTTTCGAATTAAGTAGGTGTGACATCCTCGATAACAATGCAGTTTGGGGTGCAGGTATATATGTATTAGAAGGCGGAATTACGATTAACCGCTGTGCAATATTACGTAACAGCTCTTCAAAACATGGTTCTGGTATATATTCGTGGGGCAGCGTGTCCATAAGCAATAGTCTGCTCACTGCAAACAGAAGTTTTGGACTTGGTGTGATATACACAAACGCGTTCACTTCAATTTCTAATTGCACGATCGTACAAAATTTATCTAGAAATATAGGTGGGATATACGCTGCACAAGGTACTCTTAATGGATCGAATATTATTCTCTGGGGAAACAATGATACAAACGGGTCTAATTTTCAACTATTCATTGGCAGCTCCGTTTCCGCCTCTGGCGGCTACAACTGTATTCAGAATCTGTACGATTTGCCCGGTAGCATTAATCCAAGCAATATAGATTTGAACCCAAGATTCGTGGATGAATTTGGTGCAGACAGTCTTCCAGCTACAGGTGATGAAGATTTCCGCCTCATGCAGCGATCACCATGTATCGATGCGGGTGATAACTTACAAGCATTTGGTACATTAGACCTAAGCAACAGGAATCGATTTGTTGATGACCCATACATGGTTGATACAGGTAATAACCCAAGTGGACTCCCAGTAGTAGACATTGGCGCCTTTGAGCATGTAGCCGAATCTTACGGAATGTATCTGTGGAGCGGAGCAAACAGTAGTAACTATTATGACTCTTTAAATTGGCTTCCAAATGGGTACCCTGATGTGCAATCGAGCGTGATGTTCGATACTACTGCCCCGGAATATATCTACCTAGATGTGATAACAACTATCGATTCACTCTTTGTTACAAGTGGAGAAGTGACATTTGAACTTGGCGACAATACAGTTAATCTATCTAATTATGGTAGAGGTATGCGAATTGACCCATACGATTTAGGTGCAAAATTAATAGTCAAAGGGCCAGGCCAAATTACCTCAAAATTCCCGTTGCAAATAGGCGGTAACATTACCTTTGAGAATGCTGATCTCCTCATGAGCGATCTCACCCTTGAGGCAGGCACTATCTTAAGTTTTGACGGTACTGCCAAGTGTAATGTTATCGATAAAGGTAGTAGAATCTTGCCGTCTGGTAGAGAAATCGGGAAATTTACAATTGATGGAGACTATGTGAGCCAAGGCCAATCCGAACCAACCGGTAACCTCGTCGGTTCACTTGCTTTTGATATTAAAGGTCGAGTTCAAAATGAAACATACGACAGCATGACGATTACTGGCGTTACCGATCTGTCCTCTGCAATAGAGCTTCGATGGGGTGGTACGTTTGATCCTATTGCAACTGATTCCTTTGACATTTTAGATGTCAGCGCAATCTTCGGTAATCCCCCGCTAATCTTTAACACTGGCCTTCCATCAAACCTGCGTTGCAGATGGTCAAACCCTACTCCTGGACTGCGAGGCGGTGGCGATGAAATCCTCGTAGAAACAACGGGACCGATTCTTTTTGACGCTGGACAAGCCATATCACTTACTATTGCTCCGAATGAAATTGCTGTTGCTGATTTTGATGGCATCAACGGGCAAGATGTAGCGATAACTGTATCAGACCCGAGTTTTGGACTTGGCGATGTTATTGTGTTTCTAAATAACGGAAGTGTTGGGGGCGTTTGGCAGGGTTTCACGCAGCAAACTGCGATAGAGGTTGGTATCGAACCGTTAGATATACAAGTCATCGATGTAAACAACGACGGCGCTGCAAATGATCTTGTTTTAGTAAACTACTTTTCGAACACTGTTACCATTCTAACAAATGACGGAACAGGTACATTTACCACAACAAATGTTACCATTGATTCTGGACCTCAATATATTGCAGTTGCAAACTATGTTGAAGATGGCGCCGGGCTTGATGATATTGCAGTAGCATGTGATTCCAACAATATGTCTGTCATTCAAAATACGACTTCGTTTGTTGGCACTTCGTTTTCACACATAAGTTCTCTAGGAATACCAAACCCTGCAGATATTCTGCCAGGCGATGTAAACAACGATAAAGATTTTGACCATATAATTTTAGGGCAGTTCAATGATACACTGCAAGTGATTGAAGGTGACGGCACAGGTATTTACGACGCATTAATAGAGTTTGCTGACAGTCCATTGCCCGCAGGGAGTGGTGCGCTGGAAGTAGCGTTTGCTCAACTTAATGGAGATTCCATTGAAGATGCCGTTACGGTAAACGAAACTACAGGTACTATTAGTGTCTTACTGGGCGGCGTTGGGGCTGGGATTAGTAATGTTGGTGGTGGATTAGGAAGTGCTTCTACTGTTTCTATAGGCACTGCACCCACAGATATAAGTGTCGGCGACTTTGATAACGATGGCGATGATGATTTCATTGTATCTGTAGTTGGAGATGCCTCTAGCATGCGAGAATTAATGGTCGTTCGAAATGATAGCGTGTCAACAATCGTATTATCAACTGGCGATTCGTTTGGTGCAGGAAATGTACCTACACTTGTACAAAACGGAGACTTCAATAGCGATGGCTTGCTAGACTTAGTTGCAATTGTTGATCTTACCCCTGATGGCATAAGCAGCTCGCCTGCCTTGTCCGTGTTTCTTAATGAAACTGCTGTTGTAGTTAGCTGCCCAGGTGATATAGATGATGATGGGTCTGTTGCTGTGAACGATCTCTTGGCTTTGATTGCCGGTTGGGGTAGCTCTGATGTAACTCTCGATTTAGATGGAAGTGGAACTGTTGATGTTGGAGACATCTTGGTAATCATCGCAGCATGGGGCTCCTGCTAAGGAAGTTCTCGTGGTAGCATCACGGATTGATGCTACATGAAATCCCATGCCCAACTACTTTATCAGCTCCACTCAAGGAATTTTTGCATGCACTTGATATAGGTGGATTTGTCGGAGATATATCTACCGAGTTTGCGGATAGAGTTGTGGCATCTACGGATAACTCTATTTGGCAACGTACACCAGAAGCAGTGCTTTCGCCAAGAACACATGAAGACATCGTGTTTGTACTCAAATTACTTGGGCAGGAGTCATTCAGGAACATCAACATAACAGCAAGAGGTGCTGGAACCAGCACTGCGGGGCAAACGTTGACGCATGAGATAGTTCTTGATTGCAAGCGGTACTTCAATGAGATCATCTCTTATGATTCCACTCGCAAACAAGTCACTGTTGAACCCGGAGCAGTCTTAGCTACTGTGAATCATGCATTACAAGAATATGGCGTCATGATTGGACCCACTGTTGCAACAGCAACAAGGGCAACAATTGGTGGCATGATAGGGAATGATTCCGCAGGCAAAGGCTCGACCATCTATGGAAAGATGAGTGACTGCATTGTTGAATTGAAGACTGTTTTAGTTGGCGGAAAAACAATCCTCACAAAGGCTTTGCAAAATAATGATGTTGCCTCATTAGAACAAACAGGTAGTTTTTATGGTCTGTTGCTTCAATCTGTAAGAAGTGCCTGTGACCTCGCTCAACCTAAGTACGAAGAATGTTGGCCTACAATTCCTCGATTTGTGAGCGGGTACAACTTGCCAATGGCTTGGGATGGTGAAACTTGCGACCTTAATCGAATTTTATGCGGTGCTGAGGGCACGCTCGGCGTCACCACATTAGCTACTCTACAGTGTGTTGATATTCCGAAAAATCGCGAACTTCTACTATTAGGATTCTCCTCATTTGATGATGCTCTCGTGTGTGGAAATTCAATACGAGAGTTCCAACCGAGTGCAGTCGAATGCGTTGACGAAATGGTCCTTGACTCTGCTCGGAATGATGCTTGCTGGGAATCAGTAGAAAAAATCCTTGGCGAAAATTCTAGCCATATCAATGCTTTACTATTTGTTGAATTTATTGGCGTTAGTTCACGCATTCATGAAGCATGTTTATTTTCAGAAAATCAATGCAACGCAACGCATAGCGTTGTAATAAATGACAAAGATAAAATGAACACTGCGTGGGATTTTCGATCTAAAAGTGTTGGAATACTATCAGCAATCGATGGCAACAAACAACCTGTTCCATTTGTAGAAGATTGCGCAGTACCACCAGATTCTCTTTCGCAATTCATCCAAGACTTTCGTGCCATTTTGGACACACACGGTTTGCGAGCTGGCATGTTTGGTCACGTTGATGCCGGTGTTATACATGTACGACCCGCTTTAGATATGAAATTGCCTACAGATCGCGCTTTGGTTCAGATTGTTACAAATGACGTCGCCTCGCTTGTTACTACGTATGGCGGCGTGCTCTGGGGTGAGCATGGCAAAGGTTTTCGAAGCACGTTTGGCCCTTCTATCTTTGGTGATGACATTTGGGAACAAATTTGCGCCATAAAAAAATTATTCGATCCGTACAACCAACTGAACCCAGGAAAAGTAGCTGTGCCAGAGAGCACGTTTAAATTAACTGGAATTGATGAGGGTACACGGGGTGAACACGATGCCTCGCTAGTCTCTTTGCCGATGTTTGATGCGGTAAAGCGTTGCGATGGGAATAGTGAGTGTCAATCAGTTATATTCGAAAGCAACATGTGTCCAACGTATAGGGCAACTGGTGACCCAATACACAGCCCGCGTGGCAGATCGGAACTCCTTCGGGCTTGGCTAGGTAAGGTACAAACAAGCAATATAGGTTCTGGAAGTTTCTTTAAAAAAATTTGGGCGACGCGCTCAACCGATGATTTGTCACACGAAGTTTTCGAAGCACTTGAAGGGTGTTTATCGTGTAAAGCATGCAGCACTGAATGCCCAATGCAGATTGACATACCCACCTTACGGAGTGAATTTTACTCAATCTATTTTGGGAGGTACTTCAGGCCAATACGGGATTACTTTTGGATCAATATGGAAAGACTACTACCGTTCATGAGTTCAAAAGTAGCCCGACTAGTTCCAACTACGTTTATTGCTTCGTTAGTTGGAATAGTCGATGCACCTACACCGACAAGAAAACTTTCACTACAAAGTTATACACCTTCTCAAGCAATACAACTGCGAGCGAGCGTTGTAATACTACAAGATACGTTTACAACGTATTTCCGGCATGAAGTAATCGTTGCACTTCGACGAATTCTTACACACCTTGGGCATTCTGTTGCAATTATAGAATGCAGACCGAATGGCAAAGCAATGCACGTGCGTGGAAAACTCAGTACATTCGACTCTCTTGCACAAAAAAACACACGATGGCTTACTCCCCTGCACCAAGCGAACATTCCGATTGTAGGCATCGACCCTGCAGCCACTCTGCTGTGGCGTGAGGAATATAAAAAGTGCACAGGTGTAGAAATCCCAGTTCTACTTCCACAAGAATTTTTACTCGAACAAGAATTAACTTCGATTACTTGTAGGGGCACATGGGAGTTACTGCCGCACTGCATTGAGTACGCTGTTGCTAGACAAAGCCAAAATCAATGGAAGCAGATATTTGATCGTATCGGTGCTACTCTTGAACTAAAAGAGGCCGCTTGTTGCGGGATGGGTGGAATGTTTGGCCATCAGCAAGAGTTCAAAGACCAATCACTTCATATATGGAGACAGAATTGGGCACCACATAATCCAGACAATTCAAAAACACTAGCAACTGGATTTTCCTGCTTCAGCCAAGCAAAGCGAGCGGAGAATCTATGTTTGCTACATCCTCTTGAAGTTATCTCAAACCAAATTGTGCTGGAGAGTCCACTGTTGGGCGAAGACCAGGTACGTGTTTAACTTGATCGACTGTAAGAATCATGCGAAGGCGCATTTGAAGACGGTCATTGAGTTCTTTTCTTTGGAAACGAAGTGTTTCCAACTCTAGTTGACGATGCACATCGTCACTGCTTACAAAACCTTCGCCGGACTTAGCTGTAGCATTTGTTTGGTGGTTCTCAATCATTTGTTCGCACAAATTCCAATAATCAAAACGATACGTGGAGGCAAGCGAATCTAATTTTTCTTTTTGAATGCCATCTAAACTAGTAATTCCACTTGCTGCACGTACCATTTTTGATAAATCTTTTCCTTTAACAAACACATCTGGATATGCTTTTTGCACAAACTCCATGCGCACCTTCCAAAAGTCTGCTTCTGGAACTTCGTTCAGTATTGATTCCATTACAGTTTGATTTGCAAGCAACAATTCTCGTTTAGAGTCGCGTATCCTAGTAAACGTATCCCGCCATCGTTTCTGAATAGCTTCAGCCATTCTGCCTTCACTGTTATTTTCTTCGACTAGCCACATTGCGTCTTCTAAGTGCGAAAGGCTCTCAGTAGCTTCTGCAAATTGACCATGGGGCTCGCTGACTTCAGCGTGGTACCCTTGCATTGCTTTGCGAATTGTATTGATTGATTCATCTGAGATTCCAAGTCGCAGTTCATCAGAGTCATCTGAAAGCACATATAGCCCGACTAAGTCGATAGTGTCGCCCTCGACTCCGCTCCAACCAAACGTGTCTTGTGGCGCGGAAGAGCGTTGACGGTCACGATGATTCTCTAGCATCTTAACATTCAAGTCATCTCGATTCAGAGAAGTAACCGCTACCAAATCATCGAAGTAGCCAGTATCAAGAGTAGCTACTGCTTCACTCGCTGCCTTATTAAGCTCATTATTTTTTCGCATGCGGTCGCCGCCACCAAGGTCTTTATTATCGAATAGGTCCTTTGAACCAACAGCGATGACTGTGTAGGCTTCGTCGTATTTCTCACGGTACTCGTTATATACCGCTTCAATAACAAGTTCGCCCGATTCATCTAGTTCTAGAATAGTTGCAGCACGCTGAGGAAATGAAGGAGCGATTGGTTGTGGAATTGAGGCGCTTCCGTAGAGTCGAGCCTTTTCGTCAGTTTGTTCACTACCAATAAACTCAATATCTAGTTCAGAAATATCAATCGCTTCGGTCATTCCGATCGAGCCACTATGAATTTCAGTACTACTTACTGTGCTGGTAGAGCCGCTCACGAATACCGCTTCATCAAAATCTCCACCGTGCTCTGCCATGAGCGCTTCCATTTCTTCTTCAGATAATTCAACGGCGCCTTCAGTAATAATTTGCACTTGCGCACCATCGCTACTTCCTGCATCTACAATAACTTGCTCGCTTCTTACAAAGGGAAAATCGGCCTGGGTAGCCTTTTGCTTATTGCTTTGTAATTCTGCAACTAATTCTGCTCCAAGAACTGCGTCAATTCGAGACTCTATTTGATCTATATATTGCTTTCTAGATTCTTTCAACGAATTAAGCTGCTCTTCGAACCCAGAGACCGTGTCTCTGGTCATCACTGCAATAGTCTGAATTTGACGCGAACTTTCAAGAACATCTGCGTGTTTCTTAGTCATGCCTGACCACTTAGACCAGAATGTTTTTTGCAACTCTTGCAAGTCGATTTTCTGGCCAGCTGAAATCGTCGCTAGATCGATTGCAGTTGTTAGGTAGTCATTTATCCTTGTTCCACCTCGGACTGCATCACGAAATGACTTACCAAAATACCAATCTTGCATTTTACGAGCGCTTTCCTGATCAAGAATAGTATTCAAGGAAATCCATGTTTTCCAATTCAATTGACTTAACTCGTAAGCTTGCTTAACAACAGGTTTAATTAAAATTTCTCCACGTGACTTTAAGTCTTCAATTGCTGAGGGGTCTGCCATGAATCGCATCATGAGTGCATTTTGATCCATACCACGAACATTTAACTCATCAATGTGATCGAGAGCAAGGCGAATTGTTGCAACAACTGCATCGAATCCTTCCTTAGATACTTTGAGGTAACGCGCGTCGTATCTATCTAAGACGGTATCAATTTCAACACTTGATTCAACTTTCAAATTGTTAAACAAGGAGCGAAGATTGGTTCGGCCACCGTTATTAATGCCGCCGAGCATTTCAACTATAAACAATTGATAGGCTTCTAACTCTCGAGCAATCTTAATTCGTTGAAGTTCTACTCGCTGTTTCTCTGACAACATTTCTGCCACTTGCTCAAAGAATAAAGTATCCGATAGATGAATTGCTTTAATTGCTCGTTGCGCTTTCCTAATTAATGCCTCAACCATCGCTCGTTCTGGAATTTCAAACTGCATGAATCCGAATGTTTCTGCTGCAGCAGCAATGTCGTCTTCAAACTCTTTAATAGCGCCATTTTTAACCCGAGCAAAACTAACTAAATACTCATCGTACACGCCTAGAATTGCTTCTTTTTGTGCCATCGTCAAATCGAGGCGGTTCGACAGAAGTTCTACTTCACGTACCTTAATCGGGTCAGTTAAAATTGGAATCGACTGTGCACTAACTTGCGAGCTCCACAGCGAACAAAAAACAATGATTATCGTTAACAGTATATGTTTCATAGGGTTACCTCTTCCCTTATTGTAGCAATAAAAAACAACGCAACGAGTCTTAGACTCATTGCGTTGTTGGGATATAAAAGGGGTAATTTTCAGCCGATTATGCAGCTTTACTTGGTCGAATGTTGCGACCTACTGTGCGTTGTTCCTCTGGTGCTCGTCGTTCAGATTCAGTAGTAATTTTTGTTTTCAAATCTGCTGGCGTACTTGCCCAAAGATCTGCACCGATTTCTTCAGCAAGGCCTTCTACTCTGTTGAATAGACCGCCGCCTACAACGATTTGGGTATGAGGTGATGCGCCAACTGATTTCACTGTATCGATGATGTTACGTATATGTGGCGCATCGCATGGGGCGGATGAGAACATGCAGAGTGCATCTGGTTTGCATTCGTTTGTTTCAGCAAGAATTTCATCTGCTGGAACACCACCGCCACCAAAGCGGACTTCCCAACCGTCTGCTTCGCAAAGATCAGCAACGATTTGCGCTGCTAAATCATCTGCTTCACTTGGACCGCAGAACAGGAGGATTGATTTGTTGTTTGAATTCTTTTGTGTGTACCCTGCTTGTACTTGATCGACAAGACTTCTAAGAAGACGAGTTGCGTAATGATGCGCAACGCTTGTCATTTGATCACTCCTGTAAAGAGTGTTTATAGAATCTAAGATTGGCCAAAAGCCGTTCTCGGAAATTTCTTCAGGTGTCCACCCGCATGTTATTGCTTCAGCAACGAATGCACGAGCGGACTTTCGGTCTCCAGTAATAAGAAGCGGAAATAATTTTTCGATAAAAGTATCAGTGTTCACAGCAAAACCCCTTTTGCGTTAAGAGCTTTCTATCCACAAAGCTCGGGTAAGAAACTGTCTCTAAGACAGCGTCCTTGAAGTGCCAACCAATGGCAACTTGAACCAAGGACAAAGTAACAATCGTATAACCCCCATACTTCGCTCGACAAAATTCGAACATCTTCAATTTCTACCGATATCGGACGAGGGCTGGGTTGCAAATCTGCCAACCATCTACCGTTAATGCAAATAGCGAATTGGTATTATCGGACTGTACGGTAAGTGTAAACCAATGTAAATAAGTAACATACGCTCATTCTCGGTTCGTCGCAAAAACGTACATAAAATAGGGCGATCACAGAAATGTGATCGCCCTGTGTAAAAAACTTATTATAAACTTACTGGCAGGCGCCCCAATTTCCAACAACTTCAAGCAAATCTATCACATCAATAATGCCATCTTCGTTTGTATCGCATCCATCAGACGTACCCCAACCATCGATGATTGAGAGCATATCGCTTACATTAACAACACCATCACCATTGCAGTCAGCTGGGCAAGGCTCAGAATCAGTTCCAATCCAATCCCCTATGGCATCCATAAAGAGCGCTTGACTATTTGCAGGCATAGCTTCGAGTGGGAATCCAAGGAATATTGCACTACCACCATGCTCACTATCTTTTCTCACAGCAGCGTTTCCAGCACTGCCTGTAAAGGTTACAAGAGCATCGCTAGATGCGTTCACTTCGTCGCTGTAATTGGTAAACGGGTAATTTAAGGATACCGAACCAAGACCTTCGAAGATGTCTGCACCTGTAACAGAAGATTGGTTTACATCGCTCGTGAAGGACGCAATACCTAAATGCTCCTGCCCGAATGTTGTAAGACCGTTGTCGTATAAATAATCTTGTGATGAAAGTAGAACATGGCCACCAGCGTCTATATAGGAAGCAAGAGCTACTTCACCTGCAGATCCTGGACCTGCGAATCCGCCCCATTCATCACCTGTAAACCAGATAACAAGTGGATACGATTGGAGCTCTGCAAACGTTGGTTCATTGTTTGAGTTGTTTGTATCGTGTACCACATAAATTACTCCTGCATCGTCAAGCAACTGCTGATACACCGATTGTACGTCTGGTGAATTATCGTCATCGTCGACAAGCAAAATAGTCATTGCTTCTGTTGTTCTAAATGTCCACCAATCTGTCCAGCTGCCCTGCCCACAGTTGTTTGAGGCATTCACTCTCCAGAAATACGGCGTATCAGAATCAAGCAAAGGAAGTTGGAAAGTAGTACTTTCAACTTGGTCATTTTCATACACAATGCCAGATTCACTCGCACTAGTGGAAACCTGTACCTGCCAAAGAAGGGAACCGCTTCCAGGGACCCAGTGCAACGTTGGTGCTACAGCGACCTCCGTTTCACCATTCGTAGGCGAAACAAGCGTAGCATCGCCTGGTGTCATTCCAGACACATGTATTTGAACGGCAGTTTCATGATACGACTGGTCTGTTGAAGTTCCTCTTAAAGGGAACTCAAAAGAACCATCGTTCACTGTAGAGTCTACGGTGAGTGTCATAGTTACATCTGTACCCGGAAGTACCGGGTTTGAAGAGAACGTTGCAGTAATTCCAGATTCAGGGCTCGCAGACAACGTAACTGGAAGGTCGTATCCCATAATCTGCCCAACTTGTACTGTGTACTCTACACTCGAGGGTGCGCAAACTGTCTGCGAAGCAGGGCTTACTGAAACAGAGAAACCCGGTTCAGCTGAGGCGTTGTAACACACGACTGCAAAGTCTTGGTCAATACCATCGCCCACGTTTGGAATTCCATCAGAATTCAAGTTAGCTGCTGTAACAGTTACTGTTACTTGCCCAGGTGAGGTTGGCCCCAAAAATACTCCCTCTGTATTATTTTTGCTATCTGCGTTACCACCAGTTACTGACCAGCCTTGAGAACCAAAGGTGTTTCCTTTATACGTTCCCAAGCCAGAAGTGACTGTTAAGTCAAGGTCATTATTCCAAGCAGGAGTGCTGCCACCAAGGCCATGACCAATTGCGTCGGTCCATACCAACATGATTTTCATTGGCTTACTTGGGTCAAGAGGTGAAATCACTGTTGACCACTCATCACCTGTTTGTTCAAGGACTATTGGTTCGTCGTAGTACCGAACACTATCTGCTGGATTAACCAAAACTGATTGCAAATCCATACGACCCCAACCTTGTTTCGAGTCAAACGGGTGGCCGAGGGTTCCGCCATCTGCATCACTGTTTCCAGATAAATCTGTAGCAACTGCTGTGAGCGACGCTTTTATCAATGCTGGTGTAGGATCAACACCGTATGAGTTTCTGTATTGTTCAACGAACAACGCTACTCCACCAGCAACTTGAGGACAAGCCATACTCGTACCACACATAAGACTGTACCCACCTGGGGTTGTTGAAAGAGTCTGGCAACCTGGTGCAACAATATGCGGAATAGTTCTTCCATCTAAACAAGGACCATGTGCAGAGTTACTAGAAACATCATTAATTTCAGAATATTGATTTCCACTGCCATCTCTCATTTTTGTTGAACCAACAGTAATAATGTTCTTCGCTTCATCTGGTGAACCCTGCGTACTTGTACCGCCATTGCCGTTCATAATTGCAAGAACATATGTAAATTGTTGATTGCCTTCGGTATCGGGATCAGCATCACGAACAGCAATATCAACTTCTAGCGTATCTATATCGTAGCCTTGTGGTGAACCAGCTGGACCCCAACTGTTGCTTGAAGCTATAGCTCCGTTTTGACGAGATTCCACCATTAACTGCGTCATACCGCCTGGCTGTTGGAAAGTCGGTGAGTACACTTGATCTAAAAGTGAAACTCCAGGGGCAACACCTTGCCCTTGAAGAAATCCATCGCTGTCAGTACTTCCGCTGTTGCCTGTTGCGCCAACTGTGCCTGCACAGTGCGTACCGTGAGAACTCGAAGAACTTCCGCCACAACTTTGACCAGAGCATGCAACAAATTGACCGCTTAGATCAGCATGGTTGTCATCTGAACCGCCGTCTACGATTGCAACTATCACGTCTTCGCCCGATAAACCAATTTCATTTAACCACTGCTCATATCCAGGATATACAGTGTTGTTTTCGTCAAAATTCCCTGCGTTGACTTGGTTACTCATTTCACTTCGCAATCCGCCGTCAGTGGGCTTGGGTTGCACAGTGTACACACCTTGGATTGTAGAAAAATCTAAGAAGTTAGAACCTGAAGCAGTGAAACTTACAACATCAAACCGTGCATCCATCTTTGCCGATTCTATTCGCACTGCACCAAGACTCGCGAGTTGTTCAATTGTTCGCTCAGTTTCAATACCTTTGTATGTAAGCAGTTTAATTGCAATTGGCTCGTCGCTTAAGTTGCGCCACTTCGGTAAAACTTTGTATCCATTTACAAAATCACCCGTCCATCGAACATGAGGAATAGTGAGTGCTTCGTCACGAGCATTGGCATTTCCCCACGTGATATATGTGAATGGATGGATATATTGGATTGGTGTCAATCCCGATTCAACCATTGCTTCAACCCATGATTCTTGAATTGGGCCATCGAATTGAACGAGACGCAAATCATTTCCGTTTTGAATAGATTGGGTCCATTCTGTTTCCATTACAGCGGGAGCGGTCAATGGATCGAACGTGCGCTCGCCAAGTGTTAGGGCATATGAATTTGCATTCGCAACTTCCTTGCTACTAGGCTTCGCATTCGCAAATGCAAACATACTCAAGCCGAGGCTGAGCATTACAGTGAGTACAACAGTGCTGATATTTCGAGTCATTGGTTTTCTCCGTCTTTCTTGTGAACTTCTAGGATACAGTACTGTTCGGCAAACCCAAAGCAAAGGTTTCTGAAAACAGTGTTTAATTGCTGCAAAAGAACGATTAAACGGAATCAACTATATGTTATGGGACCTTTTTGGGCTTAAAAATCGCAATTTCTAGGCGCTCTTGAAAACGGAATAACATCTCGAATATTCGTCATTCCCGTTGCGTAAAGAATTGTCCGTTCAAATCCAAGTCCAAAGCCGGCATGTGGAACTGTTCCGTATTTTCGTAAATCACGATACCACCAATATGGTTCAAGGTCTAAACCGCACTCGGTAATTCTCGCATCTAAAACATCTAGCCGCTCTTCTCTTTGGGAACCGCCGATTATTTCACCGATTCCTGGCGCCAAAACATCCATAGCAGCAACAGTTTTCCCATCGTCATTCATGCGCATGTAAAACGCTTTTATATCTTTTGGATAATTCATCACAACGACTGGCCTACCGATGTGTTCTTCTGTCAACCAACGCTCATGTTCTGATTGCAAATCACAACCCCAAGTTACTGGGAAGTTGAATTTTGTTCCTGATTCCTGAGCATGCACAAGTGCCGCGATGGCATCGGTGTACTCCATACGTTCAAAACTCAAAGAGATAAATTTTTCTACACGATCAATACATCCTTTATCGATTCGCTGTTGGAAAAATTCCATGTCATCACCACGTTCATTGAGTAAGTCTGTAAAAATTGATTTCAAAAAATCTTCGGCAAGATCTGCGTTGTCATGTAAATCAGCGAATGCAATTTCAGGCTCGATCATCCAGAATTCCGACAAGTGCCGAGAAGTATTGGAATTCTCTGCACGAAACGTTGGACCAAATGTATACACCCTGCTCAAAGAGCAGGCATACGATTCAACATTAATTTGACCTGAAACAGTAAGGAAAGATTCTTTACCAAAAAAATCCTTATCAAAATCAACTTTTCCGTCTTCAGTCATTGGCGTGTTTACCAAATCTAAGGTTGAAACGCGGAACATTTCTCCAGCGCCTTCACAGTCGCTCGCAGTAATCAAAGGAGTATGTACCCAAAGAAATTTGTTCGAATGAAAATATCTGTGAACAGCTTGTGACAAGCAATCACGCACGCGAGCAATCGCTGCAAATGTGTTTGTCCTTGTGCGAAGATGTGCAACCGTTCGCAAGTATTCAAACGTATGTCGTTTTGCTGCGATTGGATATGTGTCTGGATCTTCGACTAAACCAAGCACGCTTACACTCGATGCTTGCATTTCCACCGACTGCCCTTTTCCTTGTGATTCAACTAATTCACCCGTTATCTCAACGGAAGCGCCTGTTGTTATTTTGAGAATTTCAGATTCATAATTCTCCAGTTCTTTGCTCGCTACAATTTGGAGCAAATCAAAACAACTACCGTCAGAAATTTGAATAAATGAGAGTCCCGCTTTTGAATCTCTTCTAGATCGAACCCAGCCCTGCACGGTCACTGTGGAGCCAATCGGTGTTTTAGAATTGCCGGTTTCTTTGAGAATGGAACACAATAATGTCGCTTTTGTTTGGTAAGTCATAAGTCTTGAAGTTTACCACTTCATGCAATTCGAGGTTGCCACTGAACAATTGCCAAACTGACTGCCAAGACGGCAGTTGCAACAAAGTAAATTGTGTACAAGGCAGTACTACTCGTACATTGCAACGGCACGTAGTTTGCATGAAGTATTACTGCAAATGAACCCATCGCAATCTAATCCATTCAATAGTGTCCCCGGTGTCCCGCTTCCTGAGCGTCTCAACTTGTTATTGACATGCTCCTCATGGAGGGACAACTCTCCAATAAGCCAGTTACCGCAGTTGTTAGGACCGTTTGGAATACGCACTTTAACGGCTAAAAATGGCGAAGATGCAGTCAGAATGATAGAAAACAGTGAGATTCATATTGCAATAGTTGATGTTGGAATCCCCCTCGTAAGCAAAGGCTCTACAGCAAAGCCAGGTGGAGAAAGGGTCCTTCAATTACTTAGGCGGCTAACGCCACAACCGCCTACAATTGTCATTCGCCCCCGGCAATCGTCCAAAAGAGAGAATGCCCGAAGTTTGGCACGCTCTCTGCAAGAAGGTGCCTTTACAGTGGTAGATAGACCCGCCGTTCTAGAAACACTCCTCGATGCGTTGCATCGAGCATTACGACGGCATTATGCAGACCGCTGGCCCAAAACAAGAATTGGGTTCTAAATGAATCGGTAACACACGTGAAGCTCATTTGAGCCCATCCCAGAGAGAATAGAAAATTAGGAGTACAACATGAACGTTAAACCACTCGGTGATAAATTGCTCATCCAAAGAGCAGAAACACAACAACAAACTGAAAGCGGAATTTACCTTCCAGAATCAGCAAAAGACAAACCTAAAGAAGGCAAGATAATTGCAGTCGGCAATGGACGTCTGAACCAAGAAACTGGTGAGCGAATTTCTTTCTCAGTGAAAGAAGGTGACAATGTCTTGTTCACTTCATACGCCGGTACAGAAATTAAAATCGATAACAATGATTACTTGATTATGACCGAGGACGACATCCTCGGCATCATCGATTAAACGAAAGGCACTCGATATGGAACGCGGACCACTTCTCGAAATTTTACATGCCATGGTCGGCACTGATAAAGAACTCAGCATTATTTTCCGGGGTGAAGACAATCCCCTTGAAATTCGTGATGTTGAATTCGCAGAACGACTAACAAGTTCACAAGGCATTCTCTTAAAAACAAAAGCAAATCAAATCTGGATAGATAGTTCTCACGTTTCTGCCGCGTGGCAAGTCCGTGACGACATCTAAACCATACTAGAAAGAAAAAACATGACAGCAAAACAAATAGCATTCGATATTGAAGCTCGCGAAAAAATGCTTCACGGCATTCAGAAACTCGCAAAAGCAGTAAGAACAACCCTAGGTCCATCAGGCAGAGTTGTTATCCTTGAAAAATCCTTCGGCGCACCAACCGTCACAAAAGACGGTGTATCGGTAGCAAGAGAGATTGAACTTGAAGACGCATGGGAAAACATGGGTGCTCAAAT
>JABJDN010000205.1 GCA_018665385.1 Phycisphaerae bacterium
AAGATGTTGCAGCCGACCACTTTGGGGCTTCCATTTCTGAAAATCAAGTCGAGTATTTTTTGCGTACGCTAGTTCCTACTGGGAGTAAAAAATCTTCCAAGGGGTTCTTCACGTCAATTAAACAAAAGGGGCACTGGTCGGAGTTGATGACGCAGGCGGTCACTGCCGTAGAGCACTGCAGGGAAGAGGCTAGGACATTTTTTGATACCCTCGTGCAATGGAAATTAGACGAGGCCGCACCAAACGGAAGAATGAACAAACCTAATGCTATCGAGAATACATTAAGTGCCCCGTTGTTTGCGTTATCCAAATTGTTGCAACTGTTAAAAGAAACTTTAGACAGCGATGCCGATGCAGTAGAAGCGAGTGGGTTTGCCCAACGCGCTGCTGATATGGCTTCCTCATGCAATGCATTAATTGCGCAAGAGGTCCCTGGGTGTGTATACGCAGTAGAAGGTGTTCCGCATTACGGCCGCGGCGCTACTGCAGCACGACCTGTTCTGAAATGCATGGCTGTGGATGTGTCTACTGTATTGAAAGAGCATTTGTTAGACGGACAAGCATCGACGATACTTACTTCTGCGACACTTGCGACGGCTGGTGCGGATTTCTCATTGATTAAAAGTCGATTAGGTTTCGATGAACCGGTAGAGTTGCAACTCGGCAGCCCGTTCGATTATCCAAGGCAGATGCGTGCGTGGGTCGATTCAACAATGCCAGAGCCTTCCCATGAAGAATACGCAACTCGTCTTGCAACCAGAATTGTTGACTTAGTTGGCAGAACTGGGGGCGGAGCTTTCGTGTTGTTTACGAGTTACAAAATGTTAGAAAAAGTTGCGAGTCTATCACGATACGAAATAGAATCGAAGGGTCTTACATTTCTAGAGCATGGCTCGAAAGTAACGCGAACAGCGTTGCTGGATAAATTTCGAGAAGATGAGGCTGCAGTGTTGTTTGGCACAGCGAGTTTTTGGCAAGGTGTAGATGTTCGTGGCCAGAATCTAAGGAATGTCATCATTACGCGTTTACCATTTGATGTTCCAGATAGGCCATTGGTTGAAGCGCGGCAAGAGCAAATTAAAGAAGCTGGCGAAAACCCATTTATGAAGGACCAATTGCCCCGAGCAGTCATTCGGTTCAGGCAAGGTATAGGAAGGCTCATTCGGTCAAGTGATGACAGGGGCGAAGTCTCTATTCTTGATTCGCGTTCTGTACGAAAATTTTATGGTGGGGCATTTTTGTCGTCATTGCCTGAAGGTGTGGAAGTAGTTGATCTTGCTACGGAAGATTTTTTTGATTAACTGCTGATATACTGTTCTACATGACAGTTTTTAAAGCATACGACATTCGTGCGGTATACCCTGAACCGCTTCAAGAAACCATCGCAAAAGAAATCGGATACGCAACTGGCACAATGCTTTTAGAAGAAGCTGGCGGTGCAGGAGCAATAGTAGTTGGCCACGATATGCGGCCTAGTAGCCCGTCTCTTTTTGAAGCTTTGAAAGAAGGCATTCGAGAATCTGGCGCTGATGTCATAGACGTCGGTTTGGTCGATACACCTTTTGTTGCGTTTGCTGTGAACCACGAAAATGCTATTGGTGGTATTCAAACAACGGCATCGCATAATCCTATTCAATACAACGGATTTAAAATTTGCAGAGCGAAGGCTAAGCCTGTCGGAATGGGCACTGGCTTGGAAATTATTGAATCGAAAGTGAACGATGCCAAGCGAAGAACTCAGTCGACTACGGTTGGCTGCGAACGTTCCGTTGATCTTTGGAGTAGTTATAAAGAGCATGTTTTTCAATATCTTGACCCTAAAATTCAGTCTGGTGAAATCATCATAAAAGCTGCAATCGATGCTTCAAATGGGATGGCTGGAACAATGATTCCAAAGTTATTCCGTGATGTTGCCGGATTAGATTTAATTGAAATTAACTTTGAAAACGACAAAGGTACATTTGTACATGAGCCAAATCCTCTAGTTGATGCCAATTTGCAACAGACAATAGATGCAGTAGTAAAACATGACTGCAATCTAGGAATTTGTTTTGATGGCGACGCTGATAGATGTATGGTTGTCGATGAGCTCGGAACAATTGTAGGCTGCGATTTAATAACAGCTTGGCTTGCTCCGAAATTTTTAGCCCATGAAAAAGACGGAGGTTCAATTGTGTTTGATTTGCGTTCGAGCCATGCTGTTGCAAAGTCGGTGGAGTCCGCAGGTGGCAGTAGCGTCCGAAGTCGCGTAGGGCATGTATTTATGAAACAAGCAATGGCAGAGCACGATGCGCCTTTTGGTGGAGAATTGTCCGGCCACTTCTATTTTAGAGATAACTTTTACGCTGATAGCGGGGCGATGGCGTTTGCTGCAGTAGTGAGCGCGATTGCAACAAGTAGCAAGACTATGAGTGAGCAAATTGCGCCTCATCGTTCATTTTGCCAAAGCGGCGAAATCAATTTTGAGACGCCAGACAAAGATGCTGCAATGGCATCGTTAGTAGAAAATTATCCAGATGCCAAAGTAGACCGACTTGATGGTGTGACTGTCGAGTGCGATGGCTGGTGGTGCAATGTGCGTGCATCTAATACAGAGCCGCTGCTTCGCTTGAATCTAGAATCTTCTTCACCCGAACAAGTTCTCAAATATGTGGAAGAAGTATCAGCGCTCCTTGGAACCCGCGTCGATCATTAACCCAAACTTCTATTTTTTTTACCCCTGTTTATCATTACCTCTGAGGTAACCTCAGACTATACCATCGAGGTAACCATCGAGTTAGCCACAGAGGTTACCTCAGAGGTAACCTCTGTGGTGACTTTTTTGTCAGCATATGCTCTTTGGCAGTGCGATGCTTTATCTCTTCGCCCTTCACTCATTAGATAACAACTTTTTGGCCTCTGAGGTAACCACAGAGGTAACCACAGAGGAAGACACAGAGGTGACCTCAGAGGTAATGGGTTTATTCGCCGGCGATTGTGCCGTCCCAGGGGGACGAGGCTGTTGCGTGCAACTTGCGAGGAATACGCCCAGAGTGATACCCATAGTACCCTGCGTCGCAGGCAAGTTTCATTGCCCTCGCCATTTGCACGGGGTTCTCTGCATGCGCTATACCGGTATTTAACAAGACACCATCTGCGCCAAGTTCCATTGCAATTGTTACATCGCTTGGTGTGCCTACTCCTGCATCTACTATCACTGGATACTCTGGGTCACCGCCATGCTCAGGTAGTTTTAACAGGTCTATGCATAGTTTAATCGCACATGGATTTGCAATTCCGCGGCCTGTACCAATTGGACTTCCTGCTGGCATGACGCAAGTTGCGCCTGCATCACGAATTCGTGTTGCCATGATTGGGTCGTCACTCGAATAACACATAACTGAAAAACCATCTGCTACAAGTTCTTTGCACGCTTCAAGTGTTCCTACTGGGTCTGGTAGCAACGTAGTTTTGTCACCGAGCACTTCAAGTTTAACCCAACTACTTCCATCGTTTCCAAGTTGTTCTAAAATGTCTCGCCCTAGTCGAGCGACACGAACTGCATCTTCCGCTGAAAAACAACCGGCTGTATTTGGAAGAATAGTGTACTTATCTGTGTCGATGAATTCAAGGATAGATCTGCCTTGCTCATCAACTAGGCGCTCCCTACGAACCGCGACAGTAACTGCTGAACACCCGCTTTCATCAAGCGCTTTTTGCATAGTTTCGTAATCAGGATATTTCCCTGTTCCAACTACGAGCCTGCTAGATAAGCGAATATCTTTCAGTTGTAATTCTGGAATGCTTGATGCTGTAATTGTTGCCATCTTATCCTCCTCCAACGATCGACACTATCTCAATTTTGTCGCCCTCGTGTACATTAAATGTTTTTCTTTCGGTATGGGGCACTAACGAATTGTTCACTTCGACAGCACAAATTTGTTTTGCAAAACCAAGGTGCACGAGTAACGATGCAATTGTCATATTGCCTTCGTACTCTACCAATTCTCCGTTTACGTATATCACGATGATTAGTGTACCTCAGAGCCTTAGGACAGAAAAATAAATGTAATAAGGATAAAAATTGGAATAAGTACCGGAATGCTGTACTTAAACATGTATCCAAAGAACGACGGCATCTCTACGCCCTCTTGTTCAGCAATCGCCTTTACCATGAAGTTTGGTCCATTTCCTATATACGTCATTGCACCCAAGAATACTGCGCCAAGACTTATCGCAACAAGCAAGCTAATTGGAATGCTGCCGGAATTCACTTCCATCATCTCGCCCTCTGGAAGTGACTTTGATAACTCAAAGAACACCACGTACGTCGGAGCGTTATCGAGAAAACTTGAAAGCCCTCCCGTTGCCCAGAAGAACTGCCATGGTTTGTTCATAGCATTTGTAATCGCTTCTCCGCTGGCGTTCAAAATCATCAATGGCACTTGCATGGCAATGAATATGCCAGAAAATAAAGCGGCTACTTCAATAATCGCTGCATACGTAAAATTATTTGCTTTGCGAATTCGGTCGTTCGTGCATGCGAGTGATAACGCTACAAATGCAAGCATGACTGCCTCTCGCATATATAGAAATGGATGCCAATCCGTACCGATAAGTGGCTTGTTCGAATCGATTAAGGCAGCAGCTAGAACGATGCCGCTAATGAACAGAAAATTTATTTTGCCGCGTAATCGCAGGGGGTCCTGTCGTAACTCATCACGCAAATGAGATGTGTATGTTTCTTTTCTCCAAAGAATGTTGTCCCAGATGAAATACACAACTAGTAAAATTCCACAAGCCGTTGCCCACATTGGCCATAAGTTTATTGTCCATAAAAACGGAACACCGCGTAAATATCCTAGAAATAACGGAGGGTCGCCGATCGGGAGAAGTGTGCCGCCGATATTGCTCACTAAAAAGATGAAAACAACAACGGTGTGCACGATATGTTTTCGTTGCGAGTTCGTTTTTAGAATCGGTCGAATCAACAGCATGCTTGCGCCTGTTGTACCAATGAAGCTTGCTAGAAGTGCACCAATAGCTAGGAAAGTTGTGTTCACTTTTGGCGATGCTTCAATATCACCAGACAAATGAATGCCGCCGCTAATCACATATAGACTGAAAAGTAAAACAATGAAAGGGATGAAATCTTTCATAATGGAATGGTCTAGCATTGGGCCGATTGCAGTTGCACCAGATTCCCAAGCGACATATCCAATTGTTCCGATAGCGCATAGCATCGCCACAAAGAAACGGTGCAAGTTTTCTTCCCACCAGTGCTCGGTAGTTTTGAGCAGTGGCAGTAGTGCAATTGAACCAAGTAGGACAACGAAGGGGACGATGCCAATTCCCCACTGGGTGGGCATATGCGGTTGGGCGTGCGCGTCGTGGTGGCCTTGATGCGTAAAAAGCCAATAACCAAGCCAGCCTCCAATGAAAAGCGAAGCGATGACACAAAAAGCAAGAATTGGCTTAGATGGTTTTGTTGATGTTTGGTGCATATTTTACGTTGCACATTCTAACGTCTTACACTTCTGTATTGGGTAATTTTACTATCTCGTGAAGATTCGAAATCAACCATCGTGCAAACGTGGCTTTACTGATGCATTCACCTGGGCTATGCTCAGCACCGTCCTTGCAAAATACTTTTGCTTCGATACGGTCACTCTCCATAGTCTGAATCGGATTCGCAACAATAGCATCGACATTTTTTGAAGAAAGCTTCTTCAGCGCTCGTTCTTGTAGGTTTTTGGCTTCTTCTAAAGCGAAGGCAATAATTCGCTGGTGTTCGGATGTTGTTGTAGATAGACCAGCAACAATATCCGGAGTTGCTTGTACATCGAGTATGTCCGACATGCCACGGGTGATTTTGCCCTTGATAGCATTATTTTTCGGCGTGTAGTCTGAAATGGCGGCTGCCATTATCAACAAAGTATAGTCTGGCCAGAGTGCATGTAGTTGGGCTTGCAAATCAGCAGTAGTGGTGAAGGGCAAAATCGAGAGCCTCGGATGTGCAGCGGGTGGCTGTGCATGCTCTCCAAGTAGGAGGGTGACCTCGTGCCCGCCGACAGCTGCAGCATAGGCAATTAATGCCCCAAGTTTCCCTGATGACCTGTTTCCAAGAAAGCGAACGTCATCAATGGGTTCTTGGGTTGCGCCTGAAGTAAGCAAGATTTTGATGGTTTGTGTGTTCATTGGTAAAAAAGATGATTGAGAGTAGAGGAAAGTCCTCTTGCGATGATACTATGTATAGAAGGTGGCATCGCCACTTCATATCTTATGGCACGAAAACTACGACGAAAAATTGGTGAAATCCTTGTTGATGAGGGTGC
>JABJDN010000051.1 GCA_018665385.1 Phycisphaerae bacterium
GACGGAACCATAGACGTGCACGACCTGCTTTTGATGATTGGCGCATGGGGCGAATGCGATTGCATCGAAGACCTTACCGGAGATGGCAGAGTATCAATCGCAGATATTCTGCTATTGATTTCCGCTTGGGGTTAATTGTTGAATCGCTTCACAACAAGCGTATTATTCTGCCCACCAAAACCGAATGAGTTGCTTACGCAACAATCAACTTGCGCTTCTCTTGCAACGTTCGGGACGTAATCTAAATCTAGTTCTGGGTCTGGAGTATCAAGATTTATTGTGGGAACGAGCATGCCAGTTTGAATAGACATGATGCACGTAATCAACTCAACTGAACCAGCGGCAGCAATGAGATGCCCCATCATAGATTTGATAGAACTTACAGGAACGTTTGGTGCATTCTCTCCGAAGACAAGTTTAATTGCTTTCGTTTCGATGGAATCATTTTCTTGTGTACTTGTGCCGTGTGCTGAAATATATTGCACGAGCGGTTTTCCATCGACCGTTGCTTTCGGATCTATATTTGCTTGAGAAAGTGCATTTGTAATTGCAGCTGCTGGTCCACGCCCTTCTGGGTGAAGGTCAGTAATTCTGTAGGCATCTGCGCTCGAACCGAAGCCAACAATTTCAGCAATTGGAGTCGCGCCTCGAGCAAGTGCGTGCTCAAGTGTTTCAAGTACGAGCATGCCAGAGCCTTCGCCCATGACAAAGCCTCCTCTATCTTTAGAGAATGGCTTCGAAGCTTTTTTCGGGTCACCATCGTAGGTAGAGAGAGCAGTTAATCGGTTGAACCCTGTAATGCCGAGTGCATGTAACATGGTATGCGCGCCACCTGTAAGCATGACATCTGCATCTCCGTGAAGCAAGACGCTCGTTGCTTCTCCAATGGCTTGGGTGCTCGCAGCACATGCAGTTAAGCAATTAAATGCAGGACCCCGCAATCCGTATTCTTTCGCAACGTGCCAGAGCGGCATGTTTGGTTCTTGTTCGACTTCGCCCCATTCATCAAGGCTATCTTGCGCAAACTTTGCCCATGCAACTGGGTCAACTTTATCGTCTTCAACATCCCAGGAGTGCGTATCAATCATGGAGTGCGCAGAGAAATCAAGCACGCCTTCGCCAGCGCCCATGTAAATGCCAGCGCGTTCTAGATTTAATTGCTTAAAATTATCTAGGCCTGATTGTTCCCAAGCTTGTTTCGCTGCACCAAGAGCGAACTGGGAATTCATCGCTGGGGAGTGGTGGATTGCTGAATCATTAACATAGGCTGTCCAGTCGAAATCCCGAACTTGCCCTGCAAACTTCGTTGGAAAACTTGATGCGTCAAATCTATCAATCGTTGCAATTGCAGATTCGCTATTACACATTCGTTTCCAGACTGTATCAAGATCGTTTCCGAGCGGAGTAATCCAGCCCATTCCAGTTACTACAACACGTGTCATGAAGAAATTCTCCCAAGGACTATGGCAACGCATTGTCCGCCTTCCCCTGCAGTTATGCAAAGAATATTGCGAATGTTCATATCTGTTGCGTCGCATGTACCAGCATCAATACCAGGGGTTTGCTCTGCCCCTAAACGCGCTGGAAGTTTCTGTTCCCGTAACACCTTTGCTGCAATACCAATACTAATACCACTGTTGCCCGCCATGCAGTTCCCGGTATACGGAATAGTTGTAATTGTGGGAATTGAATCAAGGCGGTCTTTGAAAATTGTGTGCAGCCCATCTCGTTCGGCGCTGTCAACTTGTCTGATACCAGAACCAAGGGGGACTATGACATCAATTTCATCAATAGTGGAATCCGATTCTTCAAGTGCTCGCGTGATTGCTGAAGCAATTGCTTGTGGATCTGCATCTAAAGGCGAATCAGCAAATGACTGCCGGCACCCTATTCCATCGATGGTGCACCAAGGCGAGCCACCGCGGGCTTCACAAGAAACTGCAGATTCAACAATCATTATTCCGCCACCTTCTCCGATGACGGTGCCAGTTGCATGTTCTGAAAACGGTTGCACTAGCGATGACATATCTCCGCTGCCATCTGAATCAGCAAGTCTTCCGGTGCAGTGCTGCCTATAGAGTGCAAGCGGGTTGACCCGATCTTCTGCGCCCCCAGAAAGGCAAGCGTCTGCATCTCCGCGTTGAATTACTCTTCGAGACTCTGCAATTGAAAGGGCACTTGCTGCTTCGCAACAAGTAATAGCATTGCTCGGGCCTTGGCAGTCGTGCACGATAGTTATGTGGCAGGCCAGCATATTTGGCAGATATTTTAAAAGCCAAAGCGGTGTTAAATTTTGCATGCCTTCACTGCCCCAGTGGGCAAGGTCAAATGTGCCATCTTCTTTTTTACTGGTGACTAGGGCTGCGCCAAGTTCGTTTACGTCGGCTGCGATGAGTCCCGCCCCGATATGGCAGCCAACTCTATTTGGTTGGAGAGTAGGAGGCGCATCGCCTGTGCCTGCTGTTGCTAAGCCAGCGCTCGCCACTGCTAGCATGGATGCACCAACTGCTAATTCAGTATCTCTACACATGACCTTTGTTGCTTTGCGATGGCTTTTGGGTACGATTTTTCTTACCTTGAAGGCATCTTCTGCAAGTTCGCCTGCAACCTGTGAGGTGAAACCGCTTGGGTCAAACCGCTCAATGCGTTTTAGGCCCGTTCTGCCTTCGAGCATAGCATCCCAGAGCACATCAATTCCTTCCCCAAAGCAAGAGATTATGCCAACACCTGAAATAACAACTTTTGAATCTACCATGCTCATTGTGCGCGGATTGTACCGCAACCCTGCAAAGCAAGTCGATTTCAATACCAGGTGTATGACCAGGCAAACTATTTTTCATAGAAGCGAAAATAGACACAGCCTGTTCCTGTAGAATAGGAAGGTTTGGCTGACAAGTATGTTCAAACTTCAAAGTAACCCCCAATTCAAATTACGCATAGATATTCTTTCTGGGCTAACTGTTGCATTGGCGCTTGTGCCTGAAGCGGTTGCATTTGCATTTGTTGCAGGAGTCGACCCAATTGTTGGATTGCACGCAGCATTTATTGTTGGCATAATTACGGCATTGTTCGGTGGCAGGCCCGGCATGATTTCTGGCGCAACGGGCGCTATTGCCATTGTGCTCGTAGCACTTGTTGCGACCCACGGTATTGAATATATGTTTGCAGCCGTCGTCCTGATGGGTTTTTTGCAAGTCCTCGCGGGTGTTCTGCATTTAGGAAAGTTCATTCGAATGGTGCCACACCCCGTCATGCTTGGCTTCGTGAATGGCCTTGCTATCGTTATATTCTTAGCGCAAATGGGTCAGTTTAAAACCGCAGATGCAGATGGCGTGATGCAATGGATGCAAGGGACTCAACTGATTACGATGTTGGTGTTAGTATCGGCAACAATGGCAGTTATTTTCTTTCTCCCTAAAATGACGAAAGCAATTCCAGCATCGCTTGCTGCTATTGTTTCTATTACGATTGTGTCAATTATGTTTGGTTTAGACGCACCAAATATTGTTGATTTTTTACGCTCTATGACGGGCAACAGCGAAGCGACCTTGCATGGTGGATTCCCAGAGTTTTCAATACCAATGGTGCCATTCACGTTTGAAACTCTACGGATTATTTTCCCTTATGCAGTTATCCTCGCCGCAGTTGGCTTGATTGAGTCACTGCTTACCCTAACACTTGTTGATGAACTCACCGACACACGCGGACGCGGTAACAAGGAATGCGTTGCGCAGGGTGCAGCAAACTTGACATGTGGATTCTTTGGCGGCATGGGGGGTTGCGCAATGATTGGCCAATCGATGATTAATATCAATTCAGGAGGTCGAGGTCGGACATCTGGCGTTACAGCAGCGCTTGTCTTGCTCGCATTTGTGCTTTTTGCTTCTGGGCTTATTGAAATGGTTCCCGTTGCAGCCCTTGTAGGCGTGATGTTTATGGTTGTGCTTGGGACGTTTGAATGGTCAAGTTTTAGGGTGTTGCATAAAGTGCCGATTTCTGATGCGTTCGTAATTGTGCTAGTTTCAGCAGTGACGGTCTTTACAGATTTAGCAATAGCAGTTTTTGTTGGCGTCATTGTTTCCGCGCTGGTGTTCGCTTGGAAACACGCACAAGTAATACACGCAGCAACAGAGATAGATGCGAAGGGCACAAAAATTTACACCCTACATGGACCGCTGTTCTTTGGTTCTATAAAAAGTTTTCTTGACTTGTTTGATCCAAGCAACGACCCAGATGACGTTGTCATTGAATTCCAACATACTCGAGTATCAGACCACTCTGCGATTGAAGCGATTGACAACTTGGCAGAGCGCTATGAACGTTTTGGGAAAAAGTTACACCTTCGCCACTTGAGCAGTGATTGCCGAAGACTCCTGCGTAAAGCGGGAAGTATGGTTGAAGTAAATGTTATTGAAGATCCGCACTACCATGTAGCGGACGACGCTTTAGCCTAGGGGTCTGGTAGTAATAGAATGTTACCCTAGTTTTTTACCAACAAGCATCGCAAGTTCGATTGATTGTTCGTAATTCAAACGAGGGTCTACCAATGTTTCGTATGCGTCACCAAGACAGTGTTCGTCAAGGCCTCTTGCACCGCCTGTGCACTCAGTGACATTTTGACCACATACTTCTACATGCACACCACCAAGCGTAGAACCCAATCGTTTATGTATATCAATGGATTGTTCTACTTCTGAAAGAATGGAGTCAAAGTTCCGTGTCTTGAAACCGCTTTCGGTTTTCTTCGTGTTTCCATGCATCGGGTCACATATAAAGAGCACTTGTTTTCCAGTTGCCTGCACTGCTTCGATGAGTTTAGGTAACTCGCCTGCGACCTTTTCAGCACCGTACCTGTGAATAAGAGTTAGTCGCCCAGGTTCATTATTGGGGTGCAATGCGTCAAGAAGTTTTTCTATCTCAATTGCGTGTGCTCCAATTTTTACACCAATAGGATTGGCGATGCCTTTAAAAAATTCGATATGCCCACCATCAAGTTCAGTGGTTCGAGCACCGATCCACGGAAAGTGAGATGACAAGTTGTACCAGCCATCACGGTGAGGTACTTGTCTTGTTTGCGCTTGCTCGTAATGTAAATGCAACCCTTCGTGGCTTGTGAAGAATTCAACCCTATTGATTGCGCCAACTGCTTCGCCAGCGAGTGTTTCCATGAATCGCAAACTTTCTGCTATTGATGCCACAATAGATTGATACTCAGCAGCACGCGGGGAGTGTTCGACAAAACCTAGGTCCCAATACTCAGGGTGATGCAAATCAGCAAACCCGCCATCAATAAGTGCACGGACAAAATTGATTGTCATTGCGCTTCTTTCGAATCCGCGGAGTAAACGGTTTGGGTTTGGGGTGCGCGCTAGTTCTGAAAATTCTATGTCGTTTACAAGATCGCCTCTATAGCTAGGCAGAGCAATACCGTCGATCGTTTCCAAATCGCTAGAGCGAGGTTTTGCATATTGACCAGCAAGTCGACCAACACGAATAACTCGACGCTTGGTCGTGTGCACAAGAACAAGGGACATTTGTAGCAGTACCTTTAGTTGCCCTGTTATTCGCTCCGGCGTGCAATCTGCAAATCGTTCTGCGCAATCACCCGCTTGCAGTAAAAAACGTTTGCCCGAAGCGGCGTCTGCTAGTTGCGATTTAAGAGTTTCAATTTCCCAAGATGAAACCAGCGGTGGCAACGTCGTAAGTTGCGATACAGCTCTCTGTAGAGCATCGGAATCAACGTAATTCGGCTGTTGTGCCGTTTTTTTGTCTTGCCAAGATGTGGGATTCCAACTGGTCATGTGCGTAATGCGGGCGAGAGGACTCGAACCTCCACGGGTGTTACCCCACCAGAACCTAAATCTGGCGCGTCTGCCAATTTCGCCACGCCCGCGTGGATTGGTGCAGAAGTGGATATGATACTTGCAAAGTTGTTTCCCTAACAACCCTAAACTCATGAACTTTGCATCTTCTACAATCATGCCCCTCTTGGCCCGACTCATTATCGCAAGCGCTATGTTGACTTCGGGTTGGTTGAACTGCTTTGGTCAAGTACAAATTCGCGAAGTAGTTGCACATGGGCTGCAAGAAATGAAAATTTCTGTGCATTTTCCTACAGATTCAATGCCGAACGTTTCAGAGGCCGGTGAAGCAGAGGGAGTTCCAATTGGCGACGAGGGTACAGAACAGTTAACACCAATTTCTCCAAGCACTGCTCCTACAACAAAAGGCGTTCATCGAATAACGTGGCTTTTGCATAGCAAATGGCCCACGCTTGGAGGATGGGGACCCTTTATTGCATGGTCTGCTGCAATTGCGCAGTTGCTAGGGGGGATTTTGATATTAGTAGGCTTGTACACTCGCTTCGCATCCCTTTGCATAGCCATCGTACTTGGGTTTGCTGTCTACCTGGTTTCGCAACATATCCATGGCATGTTTACGATGAATCCATTTGATTGGCCCCTCGATTCCCACCGATTCATTCAGTTATTTGCTGGTCTTGCTCTTGGAACGTTAGCACTTGGTTTAGCGTTTGGTGGGGCGGGTGGGCTCTCGATTGATTACCGGCATCGAACTGGAGTGCCGCAGGATAAAAAACAACCGAGCGAAAAATAGCTTTGCATACTAAAGCAGACTGTTTTATGGTGTAGCATCCCAGTGCATGCCAGTAAATGAACCTACTAATAAAGATGTATCTAAAGTAATTGCTTGGATACTTTCCGTTGGCATTCACCTTGGAGTCGGAGCACTTGCCTTTTTAATCACGTGGAGCGTGATTGCAGAAGACGATGAGCCACCTGTTGTGGTAACGGCTACGTGGCATGAAAAACAAGTTGAGCAACGAGCAAAGTTGCCTATGGCGTTGCCGCCCAAAACGCTTCCCGAAATTGTTTTGCCGGAGATTTCAACCGTTGCAAAGCCGACACCGTTAAAAAACGATGGCTTTGCGGTGTTGCATCAAGTATCGACTGGGGGCGAAGTGCCAGAATTTGCAGAGCGAGAGCCAGAAACAGAAGTGCAATTTATGGGTTTAGACGCCGAAGCTGCAAAAAACATTGTGTACGTTGTAGATGCTTCTGGGTCCATGCTCTTGCATCTAGCAACTGTTGTTGAAGAATTGGAACGGTCACTGCGTACCTTGCACCCAAAGCAATCGTTTGGCATTATCTTTTTTCAACAGAACGATGCACTCGTTGTACCGCCAGCGAAGCGGTTAGTCTCTGCAAATGCCCAAAACGTTGACTCTGCGATGTATTGGATTAGAACAAGCGGGAAAGTGATTCCGGCTGGGGGAAGTAACCCAATTAATGCGATGAAACTGGCTATCAAGTTACAGCCGGATGTCATGTATTTACTCAGCGAAAATATTACCGGGGCAGGTCGATACGAAATTCCATCGGATGAGTTGCTTACTTCAATCGCTGCAATTAATCCAGTTGATTCTAGGAATGGATTGCGTCGAGTCCAAATAAATTGCATTCAGTATTTATCTGAAGACCCCATGGGCACAATGCGTAAAATTGCAGAGATTCATGGGGGAAATGATGGATACACTTTTATTCCACGTGGTAAAGTAGAGAATTAAGGAGATCTGGCATGGATGCCAAGCGGAGATTACTACAGGTTTGTAGCGTTGCACTTGTGAGCACGAATACATTTGCCCAAAGCGAAGACAGTTTTGGCGAAGCTTTTTTTGTGTCAAAAAGTAGCGATGGTTCAATAGAACTCATTGGTAGCAGCGTGACGTGGTTACTTCTGTTGTTATCGATGTTCAGTATCGGATTAATGGTGCACCTTGCGCTTGCAAATAGGCGACCTACTATTTTGCCGTCATCACTTTCTGAAGGTTTACGGAAACAAATCAAAAAGAAACAATTCCAAAATGCAATTAGTCTTGCAGAACGTGATGACAGTTACCTTGGGAAAATTTTAGTCGCCGCGTTTAAGGAAGCTAAATTTGGATTTCCTGCGATGATGCGCGCGCTTGAGCAAACTGCAGATGAACTTGCGACCTCTCGGTTACGCAGAATTGAGTTACTAAACGTGTTTGGTCAAGTCAGCCCCATGATTGGTCTATTCGGAACGGTATACGGAATGATTCTCGCTTTTGGAGCGATAGTTGCATCCGGCGGTAGCGCTGACCCAGTTGCACTCGCTGGTGGCATTGGCACTGCGTTGACTACTACGTTTTGGGGATTGGTCGTTGCGATTCCAGCGCTATCGGGATATGCAATTTTGCGGAATAAAATTGATGCGTTAACCGTCGAGGCTACGATAGACGCCGAAGATATTCTAAATAACTTTAGGCCACGGCCCCGTTCTAAACAGGAGCAAGTGTTGCCTACTTCCCAAAACGATGCAAAGAATGCTGTAGTACAACAAACTGTAGAAGCGACGTAAGATGAAACGGCGAGGGAAGACTACTTCCGGTATTCACGCGAACATGACTCCAATGATTGATGTTACGTTTTTGCTCATTGTGTTTTTTGTAGTAGTGTCGCAAATCGTTGATAGAGACACTGTTGCAATGGATTTGCCTCGTCCAGACCAC
>JABJDN010000035.1 GCA_018665385.1 Phycisphaerae bacterium
ATGCAAGCCTTGGAAAGTACACACCAGCAATGCCTTGGCTCTCTATAAAGAATAGAACAACATCTAAAACAAGCAAGAAAGACAAGTCCTCTTTCTGGGTAGCACGCTCGCCAAACTCTAACAACATTACCGCTCGTGGGAATGTGAACGCAAAACATACAGTTCCAGTAAAAGTTGCCTTCCATGACCCTGCTGTTGTCCTTGGCGAAACGTTAGCGGTTGCACTTCGAGCGAGGGGCATTGCAGTAGATTCTGTAAAGCTAGTATCTGAAGAAGCGCCACTTTCAAAAGGCGAATTAATTTTCCTGAGAGAAACACCTATTCAGTATGCACTCTTGCGAAGTAATCGAGACAGCCACAACTTGTATGCCGAGTCACTGCTCAAGCGTCTATCCGCCAAAGCAACAACACGCTCTGGAACGTTTGATGAAGGCGCGGACAATGTCACGAAAGTTATCGCAGAACGCTTAGGCTCTTCTCAACGAGGCCTTTCTCCTTCTGACGGTTCAGGCATGAGCCGACAAAACAGTGTTAGCCCTCGCACGATAGCTCGACTTCTTGGTTCGTTCTCAATCGATACTCCTGAAGGAAAGTCTTTGTTGTATTCTCTTGCAACGCCTGGCAATGGTACGCTGAAGAGCCGATTCAAATCATTCGAATACGAGGGCGCAACAGTGTATGCAAAAAGTGGATACATCCGCGAGGTTTCAGCGCTGAGTGGTTTTGTAGTGTTCGATGACAAGAGAGCACCCCTTGTGTTTAGCATCATCGCAAATGGAGTCAAGGGCACAGTGCACCATGCAAAAAAAATGCAAGAACAAATAGTTGCACTCATCACCGAACACACACTCCAATAAAAAAAGGGCCCCCTTTTGGGGACCCTTTACTTGGAGGTTATCTTATGAACCTGGATGATCCGGATGGTCAGGATGGTCAGGATGGTCAGGCTTATCGCCACCACCAAGAGCATCTGTTACTGATTTCTTCAGTGTATCTACCATGTTCTTGTCGTAGCCGATATGCGATTCAAGAACTTTACCATCTACGCCAATAACAAATGTTGCAGGAATACCCTTCACATTGTAGTTTTTAGGAAGCGCTTCATCACCGCTGCCCATGAGGACTGCTGTCGTGTATTTGTTGTCGGACCAAAACTTACTGACAGTTGCTAGGTTTTTTGCTGCATCATCGCCTTCCCAAACGTTCAATGCAAACACTTTTACGTTGAGACCTTCTTTTTGTGCCCATGCATCAAATTCATTGAGTAGTGGGAGACCCAATTTACACGGACCACACCAAGTCGCCCAAAAATCAAGAATGACAATTTCGCCTTTCAAGTCTGATAGTGTTACTTCTCCACCTTCCAGTGTTGCAAAAGTAAAATCAGGAGCGGTTTTACCGATTAAGCCTGCTTCATCGCCACCCTCTTCGCCTGAGCCGCCATCCATTTCAGCAAAAATTGCTTCTAGTGAATCGTATTTCTTGCGATCGCCAGCATCGAAACTAACAGCCGGCATGGCGTCTTTGAAAGCAACTTCTGCAACGGCGACCATTTCCATAACGGGCATTCCCGGCTGTTCAAGTGTCATAACAACACGATCAATTGTGTTGTCTGCTGATACATGAATAGCAACTCCGCCCATCATTGTTTTCATTTCAACTATATTTGCATCGCCATCCTCAGTAACGCCGATTACTTCAACGCCTGGCATTCCGAGGGAAAAGGCTTCGTACCAATCGCTCGCCTTGTCACTTTCACGAAGGAGTATTGTCCACATGCCTGGCATGCCTTGCCCACCAAGTGCTGAGTCTAGACCAGCAGAAAATGTTTTCGCTTCTGTTTGAATATACGATTCGTCCATCCCCTCTAGGGTGACTTTAATTGTCCCGTCTGACCACACAGCATCAAGTTCATTTTGAACACTAATTTTTCCGCTATTTGCATCAATTGAAGAAGTGAGTGTAATTTGTTCTGGCTCTTCGCCTGGCATCATCGCTGGCATAGTTACTGTTACTGTTTCAATAATTGCATCGGCGTTTTTGTACACTTTATGTACTTTCATCAGAAGCGCTTCTGCTTCTTTTGCGCCATCTTTATCAACTGCGTCGCTTGGTTGTTCTGGGTAGTCAGGATGTTCGGGTGTATGGTCAGGGTGTGCCAAGGCAATTGATGTAATCGCAATTGCTGTAAGTAGTGTAAATAATTTCATATGGGACTCCAAAAGTGTTTAAGAATTTGCGAAGGAACAGGATAACATAGAATGCCAACAAGAAACGACCTATTGCTCAAAAAGTACGTACTCTAATCTTTATTTTGAGGCCTTAAACGCGCCTTCGACCGATTTCTTCAGATCACTAATCATCTCGGATGTGAACCCTTTATGAATTTTAAAGATGTTTCCGTTCGTATCGATCACTACTGTTGTGGGGATTCCTGTCACTCCGTACTTTTCAGAAAGTGATTTATCCTCAGAAGCAAGCAATACAGCAGTCTTATATTTATTGTCTTTCCAGAACGTTTGCACTGCCTCTAGCCATTGCTTTTTGTCTCCACGTTCCCATACATTTACAGCAAAAACTTTAACCAAGTCACTCCCATACTCTGCATCGTATTCGTTCAGCAATGGAAGACCTCTCCTACATGGTGGGCACCATGTAGCCCAAAAATCCAAAACAACCACCTTCCCCTTCAAATCAGATAATGTTACTGAACCAGAACCATCAAGTGTTTGCAGGGTGAAATCTGGAGCAGCTTCTAATTTTTTTTCTTTCGTTTTGTCTTTCGACGCCGTATCGGCTTTTTGCTTTTCTGCGCGTATTTTTAAATCATGAAACGTCTTCACTCGAGTTTTACCGGCAGTATCAAATTTTATAGCAGGCACCTTGTCGTATATGTTCGTTGTAGCATCTCGAGTTACAATGAATTCTTCACCTCCCCGGTGCAGATTGTTCACCACTTTTGTAACGATGTTTTTAGAAGAAACATGCACGAGTGCCTTTTCATTATCACTTTTCAATAGAATAATTTGCGAACCTAGTTCTTTCGTGTCAGGGCTCACATCGATTACTTCTGCTACTGAGTTACTCATGCAAAGTCCTGCGACCCATGTTTTAAGTACACGACTATCGCGCAGCGGAACAGACCATGGAGTATCGCCATACCCTGAAAGTGTATCCAATGCAGCCTGCATTGATTTCGCATCCACTTGTAAATACGCTTCTGGCGAATTCCCAAATTCAACAAACAAAGATTCCCCATCCCAAATTTTGAGAACGCCATCTGAGGAGACTTGTCCACTATCATCCGTGAGCGCAAGTTTGACAACTTGCTTCAATGGAGCAGCGCCATCTTTGATTGCAGGAAATGTAACGACAACCTGTTCAACAAGCGCCCCAGCCTTTTGATACTTTGTGTGCACTGCACTGAGCAAGTCTATCGCCTCTTTTTTAGTTCCAGCAAAAAGGGCTTGCGTGCATGTGAGTACTAGAGTTGTGACAAGTAATGTTGTATATTTCATAATAAATTCCTTTTTCTACATGCTTACGATAGCAGAGTTTCCAATAAATCTCGCATATTTTTTTTACACACCGGGTGTTCAAACTCTGGAGCAATCTCTGCAAGCGGGCCTAGTACAAAATGCCTGAGATGTAGTTCTGGATGTGGGACATGCAACGAAGGAGCGTCGAGCACGTGATTGCCATAAAAGAGGATGTCAATATCAAGCGTTCGGGGGCCCCATTTCTCGCCTCTTACTCTTCCTTGAGACTCTTCGATTGCAAGGCAACTGTTGAGCAATACTGCAGGCTCAAGTTCTGTTTCAACTTGAAGGACTTGATTCAAAAATGCTCCCTGCTCAATGCCACCTACTGGTGCAGTCTCTATCACTGTGCTTTCTTTAACAATGCAAATCTGTTCATGATTCTGCAACATCAGTACTGCCGAAGCTAAAAACGATTCCCTGTTTCCAAGATTACTGCCAAGCCCTACAAAAACATCAACGTATTTCATGCGAAGACTTCGCCATATTGCCAGCACATTGTTGGCACATCTAAATCAAGTACACGAAACCGTAGCATCTGCAATGCTGAAAACGTGGCGCGTTGCCGCACTTCATTTCTAGTTCCTGTAAATCTAAATTCGCGTACAGTCGTGACTCCGTGAACCGTGCAACCGATGAAGACTGTACCCAATGGCTTACGTATGGTACCGCCAGTTGGCCCTGCAATTCCTGTTGTGCTCACGGCTGCTAGTGAACCGCTACATGCAACCGCGCCTTCGCTCATCGCTCTTGCGACTTCTGCTGAAACCGCTCCTGCGGAATCAATCAAAGCTCCTGCAACGCCAAGTTGGCTCATTTTCATTTCATTAGCGTACGTGACCCAGCCCCCAACAAACCATTTACTTGCGCCGGGAGTGTTTGCAAATGCATCACAAAGCAATCCAGCAGTACATGATTCTGCCGTAGAGACACTACCACCGACAAGGAGTTTGCCAATTGAGGATGCTAGGGTTGCTTCGTTTGTTCCAAATGCCCATGGAGACCATAGTTCTTGAATTCTTGAAACTGTTTCCTTTACGAGTGATGCATCTGCGCTTGTAACGCGGGCAACAATTCCCTCTTTACCCATCAAGATAGATACTCTTGGTTCTTGTAGTTGCATGAACGCAGCGATTTTTTCGCCTGCGACTGATTCGGGCATACCCCATGCACGCACTTCCGTTGTACATACGGGACCGGTGCAGTCAATTGGAGCAGTCACATCGGGTAAAATAGTAGCAAGCATCGTCTGTAATTCTGATGGTGGACCAGGCAAACAAACAACTGTGCAATTGCCAATCGTAGCAAGCAACCCTGGTGCTGTTCCGGCTTTATTTTCGATCCACTCTGATGATATTGGTCGCATAGCTTGAATATCATTTTGAGGCGGTCGAACAAGTCCTCTAGCTTCGAACCATTTCTCGATCGAGGCTAGCGCATCGTCGTCATGAACTAAATGTTCGCCCAACGCATCAGCAAGGGCTTCAGTGGTTCGATCGTCTTCGGTAGGACCTAAACCGCCGGTAACGAACACAATCGAGTTCAGTTTTGCAAGCCGAATAATCGCTTTGGAAATCGCTGGAATTGAATCTGAAACAGAACATCTTTCCGAAGTTTTAATTCCATGCTCAAGTAACGTTCGCGAGAGCCATGGCCCATTTGTGTCCACACGGTCGCCTAGAATTAATTCATCGCCTATCGTTAGAATTGCGGCGCACGGTTTCATTGGGAATGCTCAGACGATACTGATTCTTCTACTACCAATTCGTACTGGTGTATGAAAAATTCAGCAGCCAATCTTCTCATTGTTTCAGTTCCATTACTTTCAACATGCCACAAATTCCCATTCTCATTCCAATCACTCTTCCGCATCCATCCGTACTTGAGTGCTTTGCGATTGTCTTTCGACTCCATTGACAATTCATCCCCGCTTTTGGTTGCAAATGTTGGCATCGCGTCAAACGCAGTCAGCATCGCTTTCAGTTGCACATTATCTACATCTTCAGCTGTCACTATGTCCACTGTTTCTGGATACGCCGGATGGGAAATAATCGCTGTCCAAGCGGCTACTAAATCTTCGTGATGGTTCATCGCCATTCCAGAAAATATAGGTGCAATAAACGAACGCATATTTTTATCTGGATACGGCGCAGGCCTAGCTGATTCAAACGGGTTTACTTGGTCGATCATTCTGTCCATATGCAACACATACATATCACGGCGAATTGGCATTCGACGAAGTTCCCAAGTATCTGGCCCAAGCCCGTCTTCGTTACTGTCCTGTGCTGAAAATTGCCAAAGAGCCTGCGCTTCTTCTGTCATGCAATATTGCATGAACCGCAATGCAATTTCTTTGTTCGGAGCACCAGTAAGTAGCGATATCGGATCAGGATCTATCATCGTTGCGTTTGGAGGGTCGATGTAGCCAATACGCGAAGTACCGTCTGCATTTCGAACAGCTTGGGACTGATACCGTCCGTAAAAATCTATACAAATACCCATCGCTGCATCGCCTTGGCTTACATCCGCAGGTGGCTTTAAACTACTTGCTGAAAAATAACGGGAGTTTGCAGCAGCCCTTCGCATCACTTCCCAACCGCGTTTCCAACCAAGATTTTTTAAGATTGCTTCGAACGCCGTTGTCACAGAACCAGATTGCGCTGGGTTTACTAAAGCAAGTTTTCCTAACAACATTGGATTGCAAAGTGCTTCCCATTTCTGCGGAGAGTCAAGTTGAAGCTCTTCTAGTATTTCGTTGTTGTACACAATGCCGAAACCAGAAAGCGCGAGCCCGTACCAATGCCCTTCTGGATCGTACAGCGTCACGTCACCAATGCTATTTTCGCCGTACACGTCTGCAATCATCTCATCCGAGAAAAAAACAGGGGCACTTATAGTAATCGACACTTCTTTCCCGTTACGGACTTCAGTAATTGTTTTTTTTAAAACTGTGTGTTCGTACGAACCACCACCAAACACTAAATCTGCTTCACCGCCTGGTTCGTTGCCAATTTCAAGAGCGTGCGTATATTGAGATTGCAACATACGGCGAATCTCACTTGTACCTCCTGGAACGGACCAAACAACTTCTGCATCTTCTCCAAAGTTTCGCGAATGCCACTTTGTAAAGCCTTCACCAAACTCGTGCCGTATCTGCTCGTTGTGAGGAGAAATAATAATGACTTGCCGTGCATTTTCCGATCGTTCAACGTAATCCCCTCTGAAAATCATTGGCACTCCGAACAAAATTGTTAAGCAAACTCCAATAATGATGACTGCCGTCTTATTCATGCTGTTGTATTCGCTTGCAATTCTAACGAAAGTGTCTGCGCTGCAGAAGAAATCGAATCCTGCCAGTTGGCGCCAAACTCTGGATACGTAACGCTTCTGCTTGCAGTCGCGAGCGCACCATGCCCATCGCCGAAACACGATGCAACATCTGAAACTTTTGCTCCTTGCGCACCAATGCCAGGCATTAAAAACATTTGCTCTGGCATTATGTTTCGAAGCGAGCTTGCCTCTACTGGCTTCGTAGCACCAACTACAGCACCAACGGCACTCCACCCCGATTTGCCTAGATAATTGTTCCCAAGGTCGTGTAACAACGAGCCAATTGATTCTGCCACTGTTCGCCCGTCTTCAAGTTGTTGCTTTTGAATTGCATCACCGCTTGGGTTCGATGTTCTTACTAAACAGTACGCTCCAAGCCCTGCATCGATAAACGGAATAATTCCATCAATTCCCAGATAAGGATTTACCGTAACCCAATCGCATGGTCCATCTGCAGTCGCAGCAGCAGCATAATGAGCCGCACTAATCCCGATATCACCGCGCTTAGCGTCTAAAATAATTTGGAGATTCAGTGACTGCGCTTGCATTCGCAATTCGCCCAAGAGGGACACCCCGCTTGCACCTAGGCGTTCAAAGCAAGCAGATTGGAATTTTACAGATGCTGCATATGGCGCGACAGCATCTAAAATGCCTCCGCAAAAGATTTGAAATGCTTCAACAGGATCAAGCCCTTGCAGTGCTTCTGGCAATTTTGATTGCACAGGGTCAATTCCAACGCACATTGGCGAAGAAACTCTATCAATTGCCTTGCACATTCGATCTGCGGGGTGCGAGTTGCATGTCATACTGTGCATCATAGTAGAATCCTCGTTGTGTCTAATACACCAATACATTTTGATATCAAAAAAGAAGATGGTCTTCATGTGGATTGGAATGACCAATCTGCTTCATTCTATTCATGCGAGCTTCTAAGAAAAATGTCTCCCTCTGCAGATTCAAAAGCAACGAGGGAAGATTTACAACAAAATCCATTAGCAATACTGCCTTCAACCAGCAGAGGCCCAATCACAATCGAAGATGCCCAACTTGTTGGGAATTACGCCATCCGCTTTACGTTTTCAGATGGACACAGCACCGGTATTTACACGTGGGAATATTTGAGGAGTCTGCCTCAATGACATCACTCTCTATACATCCACGTGCAAAGCAAGAATATGTTTCTTTCAATGAAACGTTGCACCCAAATCCGTATCAGTGCACTATTACAATTCTTCCCCACCAAACAAGCAACGAGGTCGAACACGTCAACAATATCGAATACCTTCGATGGATTGACAAAGCTGCGCAGTTGCATTGCGATTCATGTGGTTGGGAACGCGAAGCGCTTCTTGATGCACAAGTAATGTGGTTTGTAGCGCGACATGAAATCGATTACTGTTCCGAATCAACTCCAACTGACCAACTGCTACTCACCACTTGGGTAGACGATGTGCGAAGAGTAAAATCTTGGCGCACTTCGTATATTCACGCGTTGGGTGATACACCCCGTGTTGTCTGCATTTGCAAAACGCTCTGGGTACTTGTTGACATTGAAACAAGAAAACCAACTGCAGTACCAATTGAAATGGCGGAAGCACTTGAGCCACTGAAACCTGCGAGAATATCTACATGAGCGTCGTCATGATTATGTCACAAGACAGAATAGACCAAGAACATGCAATGCTAAACCGCCTTGTTGTGGGGCTTGCAAACGACGGAAACCAAGTAGTCCGCATAGTGCCCCCTACACCGCACGATGAACCTGCTCTGC
>JABJDN010000071.1 GCA_018665385.1 Phycisphaerae bacterium
TGTGCATCATGTGCTCGCGCATACCTTCATGCTCACCATTCATCATAGGACAAAAGTCCATACCACTTTCCATCAAATGCATCATGTGTTCGCGCATACCGCGGTCTTCGTCAAATTTTTCATAGCCTAAGTCCCTAAAAATTTGCCTTGCGTGCATGTTTCCATGTTCTGGCATTTCATCGGACCAACCATATGAGACATCTATATCCATGTCTGAATCTTCCCCGTTTGCCATCATCTGCATAACGCGCTGCATCACGCCTTCTGGCAGACCGTCTACTTCTTCTCCATTCACAACTATGTGCGATTCAAATTTGACGTTGCCTTCGGGCATGTCTAGCACCCAAGCCCCATGTTCTTCATCGCCAATTTCAGTATCAACTACAAAGACGCTCACATCACCATTCATATTCGTTAAAGCGCCGGAGCTAAGTAATTTGCTCATGTCAATGTTCTGTTCTTCGCCATTGATCATGAGCACAACTTCAGTGCCATCAACTTCGACCTGCACATCCAATTCCTTTTCTGATGTTGCGGTCTGGTTCTTTGCTACGGCTTTTTTGGCTTTATTACATGCAGGTAAAACCAATAGTGAGGTAACTGCGAGTGTTGTTAATAATTGTTTCATGCCTATTCTCCTTTGTTTACAGGATATTGCAGAATAGCGTAATTCAGCGGTTTGTATGGCAAAACCACACTGAATTAGTCTTCTGTAGGCATAAGTTCAACCGTAAGCTTGATTATCTGAGTTTCAGAGACTTCTGTGGCTGTAATAGTAAAGCCATGCGTTTCTATGCTTTCCCCAGAACTTGGAACGTGCCCTAATTGAGCAAGCATGAATCCGGCGATTGTGTCGTACTCTTCATCTTCGGGAAGCTCAAGTTCAAGTTCATCGTTAATGTCATCAAGGTTGTATCTGCCGTCTACCTCGACAGTAGTCTCATTAGTGCGAATGAGTTCTGGCTCATCGGATTCACCCTCGTCATGCTCATCGCGAATTTCACCAACTATTTCTTCGAGGACATCTTCTATGGTAACGAGGCCCGCTGTCCCGCCATATTCATCAATAACAACCGCCATGTGCACTTCGCTTGTTTGGAAATCGGCAAGAAGCTCTTGCACAGATTTCGTGTCCGGCACAACAATAGGTTTCCGCAAAATACTTTTCAATACAAATTCGTTTGCTTCTGCTCCTAGGAATCCAATCATGTCTTTCACGTAGAGAATTCCTAAAATTTGATCAAGGTTTTCTTCAAATATTGGTATGCGAGAGCGTCCAGATTCTAAGGCAAACTTTCTAATTTCAGAAATATCGTTTGTCAATTCAATACCTTCTATTTCAGTTCGCGGTGTCATTATTTCGCCAACATCGGTATCACCCAAATCAACGACATTCTCTAGCATCTCAGCAGCTTCAGCAGGAATACCACCTTCTCGTTGTGAGTGTTCGATCGATCGAAGAAGTTGCTCTTCCACAATGTTTGTGCCATCGGATTCTTTTAGATTTGCGCCGGTTAATCGACGAGCAATTTCTGCCCAGCCTTCTACCCACCAATTATAGGTAGGATTTACCAATGAAACTACTCGAATGAGATTCCAACTTCGAAGTACCGAGGCGACGGGCACAGCACGTGCAATTGCACTAGAAATTACAGAAGATGTGAGCCAAAAGATTGCTATAGAAATACACGCGCTAATAATATAAGACTGCAATGTCACTGGCGATGAATCGAAAAGGTAGACGAAGCAAAATATCATTAAAGAAAAACTTGACATTTTTACAATCAGTAATGCCTGTAGTGTCGACTCGTATTCTTTTTCTATCCAGACACCACGTTGTGGTGTGCCTTTTATTTCCAACTCATGCCTTAACTCTAGTGGTGAAGTCATAAGCATCGCTCGCTCGATGGTTGCTGACCACGTGCAGATAAATATGAGAAACAGTAGCGCTATGCAAATAAAAGTAATCATTGAGAATTACTCCACACTGATCCAATACCTATTTCTGTAAGTATTCGGTCTTCTTCAGCATGCATACGTTGGTGGTGTATTTCGTCATGATCATCGAACCCGCAACAATGCAGCATGCCGTGAACGATATACAACAGTAATTCTTCTTGAATGGAGTGGTTCCGAACAGTTGCTTCTCTAGCTGCAACGTCTACGCAAATTGCAATATCTGCAAGGACTGTTTGTTCATTGCTTCCAAGGTCAAACGTCAACACGTCTGTTGTCCCCTCAATACCAGAATGTTTCAAGTGCAACTCAGACATTTCTTCGTCAGTAACGAGAAGAACGGAAAGTTCAGAATCTTTTTTTTGCACACACTGCAACGCTTTGTGAGTGCATTGCAGAAGCCATGCGTGGCAGTCTTCGTTGACGCCATCAATGGTAACACTCGGCGGAGGTTGGTCAGATTGTTCTTGTACTTCTTCCATTTCTATATACAGCATACAGTGAAAACTATAAGAATCAAATAGTTACTAGGTAACAGGGGTTACCGGAACAAGAGATGGCTTACAGCGGGCTTCAAACTCACTTCGGTACTTATTCACAATGGTTCTAACTGCCCAATTGTTGCCATCTGCAAGGCCGCAAATAGTTGTTCCAGGGATAATTCCCATCGAGCCTGCAACTTCTAATACTTGGTCTAGGTCATTCATTGAGCCCTCGCCAGATTCGATTCTGCAGAGTAATTTGTAAATCCAATCCGAGCCTTCTCTGCAGGGTGTGCATTGGCCGCATGATTCGTTTTTAAAAAAACGAGCGAGGTTCCTTGCAACTGCAACCATATCAGTGTCTTCATCAAAAATAGTTGGGCAAGCAGTTCCAAGTCCCATGAGATCGTATTTTTTACCTATGTCGAAATCCATCTCTGCATCAAATTGATCAGGGCCAAGTACGCCCATACTTGCGCCGCCTGCAATCGCGCCCTTAAAGGCGCGTCCATTTTTCATGCCACCAGCATAGTCGTCTACGAGCGAGCGTAATGTAATACCGAGTGGTACTTCAAAAACATCAGGATTATTTACATGACCCGAAACGCCCATGAGTTTCAAACCAAAACTAGCAGGCCCACCGATGGTTGATTCGCTACCAAAAGATTTCCACCAATCCACGCCATGCTCAATGATTAGTGGAATAGCGGCGAGTGTTTCAACATTATTTATGATTGTTGGTCGACCAAAGAGACCACTTACAGCAGGGAACGGAGGCTTAATACGTGGCCAACCTCGTTTGCCTTCAACTGCTTCAAGCAACGCTGTTTCTTCACCGCAAATGTACGCGCCAGCGCCACGATGTTGCGTACACTCAATTGCAAAATCAGTTGTGCCGTTCATAATACCTTGGCTTCCGAAGATTCCATGGACATAGGCTTCGTCAATCGCGATTTGCATTATTTTTGCTTGCGCCTCCCATTCCCCACGAATGAAGAAGAACGCCGTATCAAGTTTGCATGCGTAACACGCTATTGCAATTCCTTCGATAACTGAGTGCGGGTCAAAGTCAACAAGTAAGCGGTCTTTGAATGTTCCAGGCTCAGCCTCGTCGCAGTTAATGCAAAGGTATCGCACCTTGCCATCTGGTTCAGGTAAGAATGTCCACTTCACGCCACAAGGAAAACCTGCACCGCCGCGACCGCGTAATTCAGCGGCCTTCACGATATCCACTACCTCTTCTGGCTTCATTTGAAGCACTTGTTTCAATGTTTGGTAGCCGCCTGCAGCAACGTACTCTTCGTACGAAACTGTTTTGCGATCATCACGATTTACTGGGATATTTCGAGTCAAGAATCGATTAGTCACGTGTTGCTTCCTCTGCTCGAATTTCGATTTCGTCAATTGTCGTTCTACGAAGCGTCACCTTGCCGTCAACTTTTTCTTCAATTGTTCGATTCACTTCAGAAGTGGCCCTGCTTGACTTTACTGCATGCACAATATGTCCGACGAATTCGCCAAGGCACCGCATAAGTGATTTATTGTGCTTTTCAGAAGTCATTGTGTAGTACGGCACTCATTCATAATTTCATCAATTTTTGCAATCGTCAGTTTGTCGTACTGTTTGCCATTTACCAATGCACATGGTGCATTGTCGCATGCGCCAATGCATTCCATACCGAGAATTGAAAACAAACCATCGCCTGTTGTTTCATGAACATCGATGCCTAAAGTTTGTTTTACATGGTCCATGAGTGCTTGGTGCCCACACACTTCACATGCAACAGATTGGCAAATGCCAATAATATATTTGCCCATTGGTTCACTGCGATAGTCTTCGTAAAAAGAAACAACATCAGCAACTTGGGCAGGAGTAATTCCAAGCACTTTTGATATTTCGATCATTGCTTGCCATGGAATGTATCCATACTCATGCTGCACTTCGTGCAAGGTAGTCATGAGTGCGCCTCGGCCAGTTGCATAGCGAGGCATAATTTCCTTGGTAACTTTATCGAGTAACTCGGGAGTTAAATATGGTTGTTCCCGTCGTTCGATAGTCAAGGTTGCAGAATTTTTTGGTATCCAAGCCATATGTTCCCTTACCTATCTAGTTCTGCGGCGATAATGTTGAGTGACCCAAGAATTGCAACAAGGTCTGCTAATTGATGGCCCTCAAACATTTTCGCAAATGTTTGGAAGTTTATAAACGAACAAGGTCTTGGAGTGGCACGCCATGCGCACGGCCCGCCATCTGAAACGATAAAGAATCCATATTCACCGTTTGGCCCTTCAATTGCTCCGTAACTTTCGCCAATAGGAGATTCCCATCCGCGATTCGGCATTACTAATTCGAACTGCTGGATAGTGCCTTGAATAGAGTTATGCACTTGGTCTTTTGGTGGCATTTGAATTCCGCCACTAGGCAGCACATCTACCGAGCCTCCAGGGATGCTATCTATAAGTTGGCGAATGATATGGCACGATTGTTTAATTTCTTCAAGGCGTACGTGGTAGCGCGCAAAGCAATCACCAGTAGTGGCAATTGGAACATCAAACTCTACCGCTTTTGCGCCTTGGCCATCCCAATTGTCCGCAAAGCATAAGTAAGGTTCATCTTTGCGAATGTCACGAGTAACCCCTGAAGCTCTTGCAAGTGGGCCAGCTAGTGACCAGGCAATTGCATCTTCTTTTGATATTGTGCCAATGCCTTCAACGCGGTCAATGAAAATCCTATTTGTATTGAGAAGAGTTTCAACATCGCCAATTGCCTTTGGCATTCTGTCGTTGATGAAGTTTTTTACCATCTTTTTGAATGTCTCTTCGCATGGAAGGTCGTTCATTAATCCGCCAACGCGTGTGTAATCTGGATGGAATCGTTGCCCGGAAACAAAGTCCATTATGTCGTAAACATGCTCTCGCTCATTGAAGCCGTATAAAAAACCAGTGAATGCGCCGAGGTCAAGTGCTGCCGCTCCGACGCATAACAGGTGATTCTGAATTCGACCTAGTTCGCCAAGAATTGTTCTCAACACTTTGCATCGTGGAGTAAGGTCAATATCAAGAAGTTTTTCAACTGCGTGGTGCCAAGCAATGTCATTCACAATAGGGCTCACGTAATCCATCCGGCTTACGGTGCACACATATTGATTGAAGTTGTGGTGTTCTGCTAGTTTCTCAAAACCACTATGTAAATATCCAATATGCGGGGTTGCGTTCACAACACGTTCGCCATCAAGTTCAAGTACAAGCCGTAGCGTTGTGTGTGTGGCTGGGTGTTGTGGACCGAAATTTAGGATCCAGCGATCATCACATTCTGCCCGACCTTGAAGCTCATCGAGGGTTTCGATATCAAGATTGTACGCATCTGTAATTGGTGAAAGTGTGTATGGCATTTGAACCTATCCATTATAGTACAAAGAAGTATTTCAGCAACACTTTAGATGCTTTTGACCTGGTCACTGACCAAGTTTAAAAAACTCTACGTGCAGAATTATTGCGCAATGCCGAAAAAAGGTTGACCTAAAAAAGGTTGACCTGGTCAGTGACCAGGTCAAAAACTATACGCGGAAAATGGCTCCCATTTTTTTGCCCATGAGAGCGCTGGCGCCAATAAGGGTAACTGCCAACAGGGCCATGCCCCATACACCCATAGCACTTGCTATATACGGGCCATCTCCAAGGCGTTCAAAGAGTACATATATTGCTTTTGTGATTGGATAATGCGATTCTCGTTGCGCCAAAATGAGTGAATCGGAAACCTCAAGCATAGCAAAACTAAATGCCAACAAGCCTCCGGCAATTAGGTTCGCCATAATGAGGGGAATGATAATAGTACGAACTGCACGAACTCGGCTGGCGCCTAAGTTCATAGCAGCCTCTTCAAGTTCACCGCTTGTTTGTTCAAGACCTGCAACAGTTGATCGAACTACGTAAGGTAACCTTCGCACACCGTACGCTATAACCAATAACAACATAGGGTTTGGGTTCGCGCCAAGAACATCAATCCAACCTTCAAGTGGTTGCCCTTCACCAAAAGGCCAACGTAGAGACATTGCAACATATCCAAAGGCCATCACGAGCCCGGGAACTGCAAGAGGCAACATGGACAATGCGTCTAACAAACTTCGACCTTTTATTTTTGTTCGGACGATTATGTATCCAATCAAAATACCTATAAACAAATCCATAATGACAGCGAGTGTGGAGTACAACAAACTGTTACTTATGGAGCCCACTGCAAGTTTATGGCTGAGGGCTCCATCAAAATGATCGAAAGTCAAACTAGCTGGCAATACTGTTTTATACCAAGAACCTTCCACAGCAAGGCTGGTGAAAATAACAGAGATATGAGGCAGAATTGCCAAACCAATTACGACTACAAACGCCGACATGGCAAGGAACCCCTTGAGCGGTGATAGTTTTGTTAATGTTGACTGAACAGATGCTTTTGAATACATTGCGTATGCCTTGCCACCGAACACCATTTTCCCGAGCAAGTAAAACAATATTGCTGCAAACAACATGACTGCAGTTAACGCGTATGGTTGTTTCGTTGCATTCATTTCTTTAATGCCATTAAATATCTGTACAGGGGTAACCGTTTGATAATCAAACATGAGTGGCGTACCAAGTTCAGTAAATGACCAAATGAATACAATCGTCGCACCTGCGAACAAGCCTGGCCGTATCAGCGGTAACACAATTTGCCTGAACCTTCGCCATGAAGATGCACCTAGATTTTCAGCTGCCTCTTCAAGTGCTGGATCAAGGTTTGCAAGGGCAGCAGTTGCATTCAAGTAGAGAATAGGATACAGATGCAGTGCTTCAATAAATACTATTGCCCAAAATCCACCGTTGCCTATATAGTCGTACCCTTCTGAAATCCATCCAGCTTCTACGAGCAATGTATTTATTGCTCCGTACTTGCCAAGCAAGTGGTGCAGCCCAATTGCTCCAACAAAAGGAGGAAGTATGAGGGGCACTAAAACTAATGCTGAGAATAAACCTTTCAAGGGGAAAATAAATTTCGCAGATAAAACAGCAAGTGGAAGAGCAATGATCAGGCAGAGAAATGTGGTGCCAACTGCAATACCGAGTGCGTTTAAAAAACCATCCAACAACACCGGATCTTCAAACACCGTAACGATGTGATGAATCGTAAAACCACCATTTTCACTCTCAAAACCGCCCTGAATAGTTAACCAAATTGGATACAAAAGGAAGGCGGCGAAAAAAGCGAATAAGCCAACCATAATAAGTTTTGTGGGGATATTACGCCGTTGCATCCCTCTAGTGTAGCGTTTATGACCAGTAGGAGAGAAGTAGAAGGATGTCAGAAACATCAACTAAGCCATCGCCGGAAAGGTCTGCAGGACATTCACCTGAACATACACCCCAGCCTGCAATAATCACCAAAAGATCATTTACATCAACGGTGCCATCGCCGTTTAAATCCCCGGGAACACTTGCGTCTTGCTCTGGGAAAAGCCATCCAAGGCTACATACTCTTGCCCCTGCCGCAGAATCAGAACGAGACATTTTTACAACATACTCACCAGCAGAAAGATTTTTCAAATACAAATGTTCAACCGTGTCAATTTCACTCTCACTGACACTATTGCCTGAACCAAACACGCCAATACCCGCGTCGCCAGTCAGAGGTGTGGGTTTACCCCCATTGTATTGTAAAAGTTCTAGATTTAAATCTGCAAGTGAATAACTTCCAAAACCTGTATTTGCTTGTTGGTGCCAAGTCAAGACGATAGACACTTCGTCTGCGAGTGATGAAACTGAAAACTTTATGTATTTACTTTGGCCGTTTGTAAGCGTCGTTGTATCCCAACCTGCTGTTGGAGCAGACCCAAGACCAACGGTTGAGGTATCGGAAGCAAATTGCCCGCCAGTAAGAACTCTATGTGAATTATCAATGTTTGCTGTACCGACGCCATAGATTGCATCGATGGGTTGGTTTGTTCGCCCGCGGTTTGGTCCAGAAAGTATTGGGTTGTTTGTCCACGAATTACTGTGGTTTCCGCCTGTTAACAATACAGCCTTCATCGTTTCAGAAAATCCCGCAAAGAAATTTCCAGAAGTATTCGGATGCGTTTCCCGAGTTTCTACAAGTAATGCTGTGATTGCAGAAACCACACCTGTCGCATTGCTTGCTGTTCCTTGTGCGGCAACGATAAGTGGTAACTGCATTCCCGCTTGGTGGTACCCAGTTGGCACCGTGCCCGATGTATGTGAGCCATCGGCAGCGCCGACGCTCACGCAATTAAACCCGAAACACATCAGTGGGACGTGATCATCCACGTTAGTGACACCATTTAGCATCATGACATTATGTGCGTCGATAGCCCAATCCCCGCGCGCTAATACTTCATTGTCGTATCCAGAATTACCAAATGAACCTATCCAACTGTTGTTAAACAATTCTATGTTGCCCGGTGGAGTCGATGGATTACTGCCTGTTCCAAAGCGTAAGTAATTACTTTGGACCCAACCAACTGCTGAATACATATTAATGTCACTTACACCAGGTGCAAGACCAACTCCATCGGTGCCATACATACGTTTGCCTACTTGGGTAGCATGGTTTTGCACGCCAGAAGACCCACTGCGAAGAGTAAATGTTTTGCCTGTAAACGCACTGTCGTTTGTATCTGGAGCATAATCGCCTGATTCATTGGCGGCTTCGACTTGGGCAACCTCAACTCCTGCACCTGTTGGTACATTTTCGATTCCAATGCGCTCAATCAGCGCATCAAGCCCGTGCTCTGATGGCACGTCGCCGTGAACAGATACCACGAATACCGCTGGCACAAGGGATGTAATGAATATGTGACCAAATTTTCGCAAGGCTAGTCTCCACGATTAGAGTAACAGCATGCTGTGTTGAATCAACGTCCAATATGTAATTTTGCAATCGTAGACGGAATAATCGGAAGGCGTGTGGGGTAAGAAGGAGGCAAGCAGGTGGTACTATTCTTGGTGTAACGAGGTCTCAACTGCGCCCAATAGCTGTTGCTCGCGGGCAACATCACGGCTTATCGGTGCCCAAAACTGAGCTGAAACCTGCTCCCAAGGCTCTTGGGCAGGCATTATTTGCGTTATTGACTCACTTTGGAGGGTCCAAGTACCTCGTTGAACCCCTTGCGTATATTTTCGCTCCACATAGACCCAAACCCGTAATTCAAGTTCACCGTCGTATGTTGTAAGGTCTTGCCCACTAGGCGAAAGCAGATTGGGCCCTACTAAAACAGCGTTATCACGCCCAGGAACAGGGATGTTCTGGACTGGAAGGAATTCAAAGCGTGCTGAACGGCGTTGCAACGAAAGCGTATTTTCAAGACCTTGGCGGGATGTTGATGGGGCGGGTTTCCAAGGCTCAACAAAACTACCCGCAATAGCTGGCTCTGTTGAAATCACTCCACTTCGTCTATCTTTTAGGACTGGGTTCATCCCATCCTGCCTGGCGGCAGCAACAGCAGCGTCAAAAACCACCGCGTATTGGCTAGAATCGAGCAAAAGCACATCCGGACCGGTGCTTGTATGGCACCCAGCGAGTAGCAAGAAGGTTGAAAAAAGGAAGATACGCATCAAAAAGTAGGATACCCCCTTCTAACAAGGTGCAGGGGATTTTTGGAATGACGAATTCGGGCTTTTTTTCATTGTTTTTGAATAAGACGTGCTATATTAAAATATGGCATTTTCGTTGCATCAGGACTGTAATTGAGACGAATAGTACCAACAGAGAAACTCTACATGCACATTGCAAAAATGATATTACTAACGACGCTGTCAATCGCAGCTATCGCATTGGCAAATCCGCCAAGAGGCGGTCAAGTGCAAGTACCAACAACGGAGCATGATTTTTATCACGAGGGTTCGCAACCAGACCCAACTGGGTATGACTACGTTGTCATGAGCCGATTCAATTGTATTAACTGCCATAGTTTCGAAGACGATCAAAATCCAGATGAAGTTGTCCCCCCATACAACAACTGGGTCTCAAGCATGATGGCGCAATCATCTCGTGATCCTATCTTTCATGCTGCAATGACAATTGCAAATCAAGACGCACACGATTCCGGTACATTTTGTATTCGTTGCCACATGCCAGGTGGCTTTCTCCAAGGTCGCGCTATGCCCGCAGACGGTTCTGCCCTTATAGAAGATGACTTCGATGGCGTAAGTTGCGACATATGTCACCGCATGGTCGATCCTGTCTTCTCTGTTGAAAATCCTGCTGAAGATATCGACATACTTGCAGACCTAGCGAACAGCGGAGACTTACCATGGCAAGCTGGAAATGCAAGTTACATTTTTGATCCTGTTGCAACTCGCAGAAGCCCGCTTAACGACGACGTCATTCAAAACATGCATGGTGTTGATATGTTGGAATCACCCTTCCACGAAGAAGCGCGAATGTGCGGAGCATGCCATGACCTTTCTAACCCAGTATTAACTTTGCAAAGCGATGGAACATATTCACCAAACGCCATGGACTCTGCACACCCAAGCGGAAACATACATGAAATGATGCCCGAGCAACGAACGTACAGCGAATGGTTGAACTCTACATTCGCTACAGAGGGCGGTGTTGTTTTTGAAGATGGAAGATTCACTGGAAACAGTGGCGGGAACGAAGTAAACAGCTGCCAAGATTGTCACATGCCCGGCAACTTCGGCGCAATTTGTGTCTTCTGGGAAATAGAAACTGTAGGTTTACGCGATCATGTTGCAGAACATAGTTTTGTTGGTTCTAACAGTTGGGTCTTAGGCGCAGTACGTAATTTATACGACGATAATGAAACTGGTCTTAGTGAAGAATCCGTTGCGCTCAACCATACACGTACAGAAGCCCTGATGCAAAAAGCTTCTGATATGGATTTATCCATCGACAATGATCAATTGAACGTTCGCATTACCAACATGACAGGTCATAGTTTGCCAACTGGGTACCCTGAAGGCCGTCGCATGTGGTTAAACGTGAAGTTTTTAGATGGTAATGGCGTACTTATTGCAGAACGTGGTGCATACGACTACACGAGTGCTGAGCTTATAACCGGCGATACAAAGGTGTACCAAACAGTTCTTGGTATGAATAGTGAAATGGCAAAGACTACGCATTTGCCTGTAGGTAAATCTTTCCACTTAGTCTTAAATAATGAAATAATTTCGGACAACCGTATTCCGCCAATGGGTTTCACAAATGCGAACTTTGAAGCAATTCAATCTGCTCCTGTAAATTATTCGTACGAAGACGGACAGTATTGGGATGACACGCTATATGTAATTCCAACAGGTGCAACGCAAGCTGTTGCCACGCTGTACCACCAGACCACAACCAAGGAATACATTGAATTCTTACGCGATGCTAACGTTACTGATGCCAATGGGCAAGTTGCGTACGACCAGTGGGTCATCGGCGGAAAAAGTGTTCCTATTGTTATGGACAGTTCCATGATTGATGTAGGCGCTGGCGAACCAATTGCTGGCGATGTGAATGGCGATGGCGTTGTGAACGTAAGCGACTTGCTTCTTATGATCAGCCAGTGGGGCGCATGCGTTGACCCTGAAAATTGCCCAGCGGATGCTACCGGCGACGGCTTTGTGAATGTCTCTGACATTCTTACTGCAATCGGCAACTGGGGCTAAGGTTCTTGCTGTCACAAATTGTGACAGCAACGACGAATTAGGCGCTTGCTCATTGAAAAATAGAAGTACAATGCACCTCCCATGGTGTGGAACGGACAACATTTTTTGGGTCTTGAGGACTTGTCCAAAGAGGACATCCAATCGCTCATTCAACGCGCTTCGCACTTTCTTGAAGCTGGCAATCGGTATGAACCCAACGCTCCGCTATCTGGGAAAATTATTGCAAACCTGTTTATGGAAAATTCGACGCGTACGAGGTGCAGTTTCACAATCGCAACAAGAAGATTGGGCGGTGATTGCATCGACCTTCTTGGCGGAACTTCTAGTGCATCGAAAGGTGAAACGCTTGTTGATACTGCGATGAATCTTGAAGCGATGGGCGCTGTTGGCATAGCCGTCCGTTGCTCTGAAGAATCCGGTCCATCAGACATTGCGGCGAACGTAGGAATACCTGTTATCAATGCCGGTTCTGGAACTGCGTCGCACCCAACACAAGCGTTGCTTGATGCAGGCACACTTCTGCATTATTTTGGATGTGATGACCTCTCTGGTCAACACATCGCGATCGTTGGTGACATTACCCACAGCAGAGTCGCTCGTTCGAACGTCATTGGTTTGACCAAGCTTGGTGCAACAGTAACACTCGTTGGTCCACAAAAACTACTACCGACTGACCCTGCCTGTGAAACTTCAACCGATTTAGACGCTGTACTTCAAGAGGTGTCAGCGTGCATGATGCTGCGCGTACAATTTGAACGCGATGCCCAAGTGGATGAAGATTATCGAGACAAGTTTGGGCTCACAGAAGAACGATTTGCAAACTTTACGGGTGCAATACTGCACCCTGGCCCAATCAACCGCGGTTTAGAAATAGATGCTTGTGTTGCAGGTTGCAACAGTCCGCAAAACAAAATACTTTCTCAAGTTTCCTTTGGCGTCGCAACGCGAATGGCTATTCTTGAACACCTTATTGGATAAACGTCTCCCATGGAATTCAAAACGATTATTGAACCCTTTCGCATTCGGCAAGTACAACCGATTCGATCAACTACCCGCGAAGAACGTGTACATGCACTTCGTACTGCTGGCAATAATGTATTTCTTTTAAAGGCCAAAGATGTGCTAATTGATTTGCTTACAGACTCTGGCACAGGCGCAATGTCAAATGAGCAGTGGGCTGGCATGATGCGAAGTGATGAAAGTTATGCAGGCGCAGATTCGTATTACCGTTTTGAAGAAACAGTAAAAGACATCACTGGTTTCAAGCATATTATTCCCACGCACCAAGGCCGAGCAGCAGAACGAATTTTGTTTGGCGCTGCAGTTAAAGAGGGGGAACTTGTTCCCAACAACACCCACTTTGATACAACACGCGCGAACATTGAAGTACTTGGAGCGACCGCTGTTGATATTCCAAACCCCGACGCAAACGATACTCAAATAGTTTTGCCATTCAAGGGAAACATGGATATCGATGAACTTACATCAATTCTGGATCAGTGGGCCGACAAAGTACCAATGGTCATGATGACTATTACGAATAATTCCAATGGCGGACAACCAGTCAGTCTTGCAAACATTCGTGAA
>JABJDN010000033.1 GCA_018665385.1 Phycisphaerae bacterium
AAAGTCTATAAAGAAGACGCGATTTGGAAGTGCGATGCAAAACACGTACTTCTTAATGAGGTTACTGGGATTGATGAACCAAGGGCAATCATTTCAGACGGCAACGCGCCACGACTCATTGCAGAAGCCGCACAAACTACCAGCACCCCTCTCTATACAATAACTCCAAGAGCAAGCCATCTTATACATATAGCCAAGCAATTATATGTATCTGGCGTGCACACAAGCGCCGAAAAACTGCGACCCCTCTATCCAAGAGAACCAGAGGCTGTGCGGTTGTGGAACGCGAAAAAATCACCCACAACCCCCAAACAACCAAAGTAACGCGAAGATGTCTGGTCCGATAAAACACCACTGCGTATATTGCGGGCTATAAATCACTGTGTAACTGGTAATTATTACCCAAACTTACACACGCGTGTGAAGTTGCATAGTTTTGGAGACGAAGTGTGGGTCTGGGCAGTGTGGGAAAGCTAAATGCAACCCACCGCCACTCCCACTAAGCCAGAAAGGTCCCATTGCTATGACAAACAAACCAAACAACAAACAAGTATTTACTACTGGCGAAGCCGCAAAGATATGCAGTGTTTCGCAACAAACAATAATCCGCTGTTTCGATAGTGGGCGACTACAGGGGTTTAAAGTTCCCGGATCTCGATTCCGAAGAATCCCACGAGCAGAGCTTGTTAGGTTTATGCAACAAAACAATATGGACTTGGCCGAACTTGGCCCTTCAATGCTTCAAGTATTAGTCATTGGTTTAAGCGCAGCAGAAACAGACTCTATTATTCAAACACATGCGTCGGGGCACAACGTAAAAATTCACCACGCAAACGATGCATGGGAAGCCGGCTTTAAAGCAAAAGAATATTCACCAGAACTAATCTTACTTAGCACCGCAGTGCAAGGTGTTCAAAAAAGTTCTATTCGATCGACTCTGGTCACACAAAGCGGCATCGAGCCAATGGTTGTGATTGTAGAAAAATCCAACACAAACATACATGCGCCCGCACAAAATATCGGACAACAAGAAATTATCAAACAAGCGGTACTAGAGCTGCTTTCAGCGTAACAACGCAACACGGAATTGGACAGAAAGACCCTAATTTATGAAAAACACAAAACACAACACGAGCGATATAACGAAGGTTGCCACAGCAAAAATACATGTATTACTGTTTGGCACTGAAGCTAAATCCATAGAATCGCTTCGCGCAACACTTGAGGTAGCGGGCCACACAGTTACACACGAAAAAACCGCACTTGGTGTGGAAAAATCGCTGTGCACTAATGAGTTTGAAGCCATCTTTGTATCAACCGATTCAAAATCTGGCGTAATCGCAGAATTGTTCGAGACACTGTCGTTGATTAAGCCAAATTTAATTGTTGCTGGTTTTGCAACAAACCCAACACCTGATGATGTAATCCAATTCGTAAGATGTGGAGGGTGTGATTTCTTTTCGTTTCCAGAGGAATACAATTTTGTGAACTGCCGACTTCAGCTTCTCATTCAAAAGCAAAAGATAGATACACAAGCTCAACGCAAAGCATCAAGCGCACAGCAGGTGATTGAACAAATAGAAGAAGAAAACGATGCTCTAAGCAAAGAACTTGCAAACAATTACTGCGAAACCGAAAAGAAGATTCAACAAGTAGCGATGGGCGCAGAGTTCCAAACCTTGGTAAGCCAGGAGCTAGAGGTGGAATCAATGCTTCGCACCGCCCTTGGCTATATGCTTACGAGAGTTGGCGCGACGAACGCAGCTGTGTACCTTCGAGAAGGAACATCAGATTGGGGAATTGGCGCATATATCAATTACGACCGACAACCAGAGCATTTTCAATCTTTAATTGATGTATTAGGCCCTGCGGTTTGCCACACTGTTGGGTCTAACGATGAAATCCAACTCTATAAAAATGGCGGCGTTTTTGCTGACCAATACGGCTTAGACCGCGTCGATTTTTCCGGTAGTGAGGTTGTAACATGCAGTTGTTACTCAGGGAAAAAGTGTATGGCTGTTGTAACCCTGTTCCGAGACGAGTCACGATCGTTTGATGCTGATTGTATTGACACCATCGATACTCTTCGGGCTATTTTTGGACAACAACTCGGAACTATTCTAAAAATCCATCAACGGGCAGAAACGCAATGGCCGAGTGAATCATATGGTGATGATGACTGGTCAATTGACACAGCCGCGTAACACTAAACCGATTGCCCGGAAATTATGCGAATATTATGTTCGCCAATAACTTCGCTAATCTGTTGTACAAGCTTAGATTCAATAACAACTCGCTTTTGACTACGAATAGTGGTTGTGTGCTCACCAGAAATCACATGAACCACCACCTCTGCTGGCGTTGCGCCACTTGAGGTCTTTGCTGCACCTGCTTGTTTAATTAACCCTGAAACAAACTCCATTTGTCCCTTTGTTGCACCGTTTGACTCAGCTTTGTGAAAAGTAAATTCAATTCGTTTTGCTAGATATAAAGGGGCATCGTTTAGGGTTGTAATCCTATCTACTATTATCTGTAACTCGCCCCTCGAGCGATCGGGCTTACCCTCAACCAAAACGATGGCGTCTTGCTGTAGAAGAGCCGCGTATTTTTGGTAAGCGTTTGAGAATATAACACACTCAACCTTTCCAACACGGTCTTGCAGACTAAGGATTGCCATTTTTTGACCAGCGCTTTTGCCACTTCTAACAACTACTATTCGCACGCCTGTAAGCACCCCCCCAACAACAATTCGTCGACCATCTTTGCTTGTTTGAAGAGAAAGCACGCTATCGGTGCACCAGGCCTCCAAAGCTTCTCCGCATTCATCAAGCGGATGTCCAGAAACATGAATTCCAAGCACCTCTTTTTCTTGTTCAAGCGCCTGGCTTTTAGTCCATGGTTTTACCTTAGGTAACTCATCTAACTGTTCAACACTTTCTGCTGCCTCGGTTTGCTCACTAACACCAAACAGACCCCCTTGACCAGATTCTTTGTCTTTTACCGCGGAGGCACCAATGGAAATAGCCTTGTCCAAAACCGCCAGAAGCGATGCCCTAGACTCAACGCCATGAATAGAATCAAAAGCACCACCACGAATCAGCGACTCAATGGTCGCCCGGTTTGCTGATTTGCCACTAACACGTGAACAAAAATCAAAGATAGATTTGTAATCGCCTGAATCGTTGCGCTCGCTTACTATTGCCTCAACAGCAGTATTTCCAGCGCCCTTCACGGCACCTAAACCGAAACGAATTTGACCGCAAAGGTTTGATCGTTCCTCATCTTCATTATAAGAAACAGAAAACAATGCATCCGACTGGTTAATATCAGGAGAGCCGACCTCGATACCCACATGCTTATTTGCCGATGTGTGATCTGGAAACATTGTTCGTTTGCAATCGGCAATGTACGGCGCCCAATCCTCAGTCTTTTTAGCCGCGCTCTCAAACGTGAGCACCGAGGCCATATATTGGACAGGGAAATAGGTTTTTAAATACGCTGTTTGGTACGCAATAATCGAATACCCGGTGGAGTGGCTTTTGTTAAACCCATACCCAGCAAACTTTAGAATCAAATCAAACAGTTCATCAGCCAACTTTTTGTTTAACCCCTTTTCAACAGCACCGTTAACAAATTTTGGTCTGTTCGCATTGATAACCTTATGTTTCTTTTTTCCAATAGCCTTAATCAATGTGTATGCATCTCGTAGTGGGATATCACCTAGCGTATGCACAATTTGCATAACCTGTTCCTGGTACACCATAATGCCATAGGTTTCTTCGGTGAACCTATCCACAATATCGTGAATTACAGGAACCACTTCTTCACCATTTTTACGACTGCAGAAGACCTCAATTAGTTCCATTGGCCCTGGCCGGAAGAGAGCATTTGCCGCAATTAAATCTTCGAGTTTTGCAGGCTTCATTGTTTTTAATAAGCGCCGCATGCCACCTGATTCAAACTGGAATACCCCTGCAGTATCGCCGCGACGGAATAAATCTAACACCCTGCTGTCTTCTAGGTTTATTCGCTCAAGATCAAGTGGATGCGAATCAGTCTTTTTGTTTTTTCCAACAGCGTCCCATATAACATCATCATGCAAACTCTGCCGAACTAATTCTTTGCACAACTCAATTGTAGAGAGGGTACGAAGACCCAAAAAATCCATTTTTAACAACCCGATTTTTTCGCAAGTTGGACCATCCCATTGTGTTACTGTTTCATTGTTGCCACTAGCCCTACAAAGAGGAACAATGTTTTCAAGGGGTTCTGTAGCAATAACAACACCCGCCGCATGAACACCAACATGGCGAGCATGATTTTCAAGGGCCATAGCTGTATCCACAACTGTTTTCACTTCGCGAGAGTCGTCGTACGCTTTTTGGAACTCTTCGTTTTTCTTTAATGCGTTTTCAATACTAATGTTGAGCTCAGGTGGAATCATGTTTGCTAATCGTTGTCCATCACCCGGCGCTAACCCGTGCACGCGTGCTACATCTTTAATTGCAGCACGAGCCTTTAGCCGACCAAAGGTGATAATTTGTGCAACGTGTCCATATTTTTTACGTACGAAATCAATCACCCTGCTGCGGCCATCTTGGCAAATATCAATATCAATATCGGGATATTCAGACCTGTCTGGGTCTGTAAAGCGTTCAAACAACAACCCATACTTAACAGGGCAGGCGTTTGATAAACCAAGCACATATCCAACCATAGTCCCAACACCAGATCCGCGCGCATTCGCTGGAATATTGTTCTGCCTTGCCCAATCTACAAAGTCCCAAACAATTAAAAAATACGCACTAATATTTTTGTCAGAAAGAATACGTAACTCGCGTTCTAGACGAGCGCGAATTTCATCTGTAATACCCTCAACACCGTATCGCCAAACTAGACCCGCTTCACACAAATTCAATAACGCCAGGTCGCAATCTTTTTTCAATTCTTCTTCGCTTACATCTGTATCGACCTGCGAGTCATATGGGTGCAAAGTAAAACGCTGGCACTGTTCCTTAAACCACTTTGTAGGATCACCTTTTTTGAACGGTGTAATTTTATCTGGACCGGTGACACGCACCACTGGCGCATGACTTTTGGTTAGATCAAAAGTAACATCGCAACGGTCTGCAATTTTTGCGCTGTTTTCTACTGCGTCTGGAAGGTCTTTAAATAACCCTAGCATCTGTTCAGGCGATTTAACGTAAAGATCCTTCGGGTAGTGGAGTCGCTCTGTTTCAAGCTTTTGTTTTTGCATCGAGATGCAACACAACGTATCGTGTGCATCCCAATCTTCTTCACCTAAAAAGTGAGCGTCGTTGTCACACACAATTGGAATCTGTAATTCACGAGCAAGTTTTACAAGGTGTGGATTAATCGCCATTTGCTCTTGAACTTCATGTCGCTGCAACTCTATATAAAACCGAGGCTCACCATTTTCATTCGGAGCAAATGTTTTTGCGTGCCACAAAGCCTCTTGTTTAGCTAGCTCCCAGCAACCCTCGTCTCCGCTTTCAACATAATTGCACAAGTGGTATGCAATAGAACTTCCAAGGTGGCCATTGATAGCAATCAACCCATCCGACCATTTTTCAAGTGTTTCATGATCCATTCTTGGCTTGTAATAAAAACCGTTTAAGAACGAGTCTGAACTTAGTTTTACAATGTTGTTCCAGCCCGTGTTATTTTCTGCTAACAACACAAGGTGAAAACCACGATCACGAATGCCTGTTGGTTTTCTTTCGGTTCTGTCGCCGATTGCCACGTACGCCTCAATACCTAGAATTGGTTTCACGTTTGCTTCAATCGCTTTTGTATAAAACTCAAAAGCTCCATACAAGTTGCCGTGGTCAGTAACCGCAACCGAATTCATCCCCAAATCTTTTACTCGCTGCAACAGATCGCTAATTTTATTACCACCATCTAAGAGTGAATATTCACTGTGTAGATGAAGGTGGACAAACGAGTTTTTTGCTGTTTTTGTGCTCAATAGTGCATCCTTGCGGTTCGCTTATGATACCACCCCCCGTATTGGGGATATGATGAAAGAAATATTGTGATGCAACAATTTCAACTAAAGTCAGTTACCCCAACAACAGCGCCCGGAAAAATCGCCGCTCTGGTCTTTGCAATTGTCTTTTTCTTGCCTATTTTAGCACTCGCGCTTATTGCTGTCCTGGTTGCTCTTGTCGTGTTTTCCCTGTTGTTTTGCGTTGGATTTGTGAAAATCAAATTGCAATCAATCACAAACAGGTCTCGTGATAATGAAGGAAGAAAGAACGTAAAAGTTAGAAAGTAAAGACCTTTACGCGGTCTCTTGTTCTACAAGATGCTGATACGAGGCGTGCAGTTGTTGCGTAGTTTTTCCAACACCACTACCAATAGCTTGTTCTTGCACACCGCTTTCATCGCTCTGCACCGCAACGCGGAAGTTGACAACCGGCAACACGCCCCAGCTAGAGTTGGTGAGAAACACTTCGTCCCCACCCAAAACATCATCAAACGTAAGAGTCGTCTTGCTCGTGCCAATTCCAAGGTCATCAGCAAGAGAAATAACTGCTTGCCGCGTCACCCCAGGCAGCACGGCGGACGGTTCCTCATCCTTACCCTCTTCACCCCGCGCTGTTGGAGTAAACAGAGTGCCGTCTCGGACTATGAAAATATTACTTACTGACCCACCGGCGACGGTAGCGTTGGGAGTTAACCAAATTGCTTCGCCACACTGTTGCATCGCAGCAAGTTGCAGATTTAAAAGCCTTGACCAGTAATTAAGAGTTTTGTGTCCAGCACCAAACTCGTATGGATTAATTCTGCCGCTTGCTAATGTAACAGCAACGCCGTTTTCGTAAAAAGCCGGTGGATATTCGGTGGGTGGTTGCGTTTGAATAACAATTGTTGGATCACCACCATCACTACTCCCTGTTTGTTGAAGCATGTTCAAATCCCCGCCGGTGATAG
>JABJDN010000062.1 GCA_018665385.1 Phycisphaerae bacterium
AGTTTGTTCTCCATATACTTTGCAATCTCGCCACGTACTGGGGCTTCAAGCAATTCAATCATGAGCGCTTCGACAGTTTCCTCTGGAATTTCCCGCTCTAAATCAAACTTCCGTGCGATTGCGGTGGGGTGCTCGTCGTAATACGCGTCATAATCGACTGCGACTGAACGCTGCGTGTTTAGTTGTTGGTATCGCACTGGGCCAAGTAACTCGCCCGCGTCACCGCCATCAATTGTATTTTCTTGTGGATTCCATTTGCCCGTGCAAGTGCTGTCCATAATTTGTGCAGGAAGAGTTCCATCGATGTGTCTTCCCATAACCCAAGACAAAGCACGTTGTTTTTCAAGCCCGCCGTCTTGTGTGTATCCAGCTTTAATTTCTTCTCGAATAAGCCAATGTGCGATGAGTTTTCTGTCTTTTTCGAACCATGATTTTCCATTTGCATCTACCATTTGCCCAACAGGAACATGGAATTCGCTTACGAACATGCCTGCTTCGTGTTCTAGTGCTCTTGCTCGATCATTCACTTCTGCTGGAACGCGTGGACCGAATGCACGGCCAATGCGAGCCTCTGCCCACATGTCTGTTGTCCAGTTACTTCCATCGCGTAACATAGTCGCCAAATCTGGGCGATCGAAATTCAATAGAGCAACGAATGCAATTTTTTGTTTGTAGAATTGGTCAGATAAATCTGGGCAAGGGTCAAACATCGCCATTATGTCGTCTACTTGTGGCATTTCATCCCCACGTAAGTCAGTCCATTTTCGAAGGTGTCGGCCGATTTCGTATAAATGTCCACCGATGCTTCCCATTGCACTTTCGTACCTGTCGAGTAAACGTGCTCTGTCTTCGTCAGATGTCACAAAACTTTTTATGCAGAACGATTCGAAGGCTTTGCTATCACCGTCGCTCTCTTGCCAACGGTTTGCGACTCGGTGAACACCAGTTGTTGCGCGGGGGCAACTGCCAAGTTTTGAAATAGTTTCTTCAATTGGTAATGTCATCATGCAGTGCATGATAGAGGGTGTTGTGTAATTGTGCGCTTGATGCAATTCCGCCTTGAGCAATAGGTGAGTATTGTCCACCGGATTCAGTAATAATTGGAAGCCACGGAATAACATCCCAAGGGTGAAGTAGGGGTTCAACTACCCCATCAATTTTCCCAGTGCAAAGAAGCAAGTACCCATAACAATCACTCCATCCCCTTGTTGAGCCAGCGCACTCCATCAACTTTTTATGTAGGGATTCACTGCCAGTTTGCCTGTAGTAGTCAAATGAAGTGGTGCAAATCATTGCATTTTGCAGAGTAGAAACTTCTGACATCTTCGCAGGCGCACCATTATGCATCGCACCTTGCCCTTGAACTGCAGAGATTCGTTCTCCTAGGGCAGGTAGCACAGCCATTCCTGCGAAGGGTTTGTTTTCATATTCCAAACCGATAAGTGTTCCGAAGAGAGGAACTCCTCGGGCAAAAGAAGCCGTTCCATCGATTGGATCAACAACCCAACGGTACCCGCTTGTTCCAGCAACGCCGCCGCTCTCTTCGCCTAAAAAACAATCATCTGGGAACTGTTCAAGTAGGGTCTTTCTTGCTATACGTTCAGCTTCAATGTCAACATTTGTGACCTCGGAACCATCTACTTTGCGAGAAATCGCAAAGTTTTTCGATAAAAATTGCGTTAACACGAACGCAGCGACTTGCTCAGTCGTAGCAAAAAGAGCTTGAATTCGCGTTGAATGAGCATCCATGAATTGAATTGTACAAGAGGAAAAGTCCCATAACCCCTACTAACAGCCTGTATAAACCGAACAATGGCGGTTCTAACCGATGTATAAGGTATAAAACCCCCACCTTGCTATCTTCGGGTTCAGAAAGTACTGCGAATAGATAGTTTACAACTCCTTGGCTTGATTAAGGTGGTAGAGTAGAGCACTTGCCTTGGTGAGCAAATTACAAACGTAACAAAGAGCATGAACAGAAGAAGCACTAATCCGAGACGAATAATACAAGCAATCCTACTGGTTGCTATGTTTTGTCCATTGGTTACACACGCGGACTCGATAGCTGTTCCAGCAGAAGTGAAGACTATACAAGAAGCCATAGATCTTGCTCAAGGCGACGATATCGTTTTGGTTTCACCTGGGAACTACAACGAAGTAATTGATTTTAAAGGCAAAGCAATCACATTGAAGAGCACCGATGGCGCATCCGTGACCATTCTCGATGGCTGGCGCTTGGAAGATAGTATTGTAAAGTGCATTAGTGGCGAAGGTCCAAGTACTATCTTAGATGGCTTCACCTTAACTGGCGGCACAGGAAACACAGATATCTACGGCAAAGATGCAACCGTGGGCGGCGGCTTACTTTGTATGCATTCAAGTCCAACAATTTTGAATTGCATTTTTGTAAGCAATGAAACCACATACCACGGTGGCGCGATATTCAATGGCGACAGAAGTAATACATCAATTCAAAACTGCAAAATTCGGTCAAATACTTCAGAACGCGGCGGGGGGGTGTACAACAGCCGAGGGCGTCCTGTCATTCGAGATACTGTACTTTCTGAAAATGTAGCGAAGTATGGCGGTGGTGCTATCTATAACTTCGGCTCGAATGTACGAATAATCTCATGTTCCTTGAAACATAACCGAGCTGCCTATAACGGCGGTGGGGTATACGATTACGACAGCAGCGGATACGTTACTGATTCTGTTTTTACAGATAACCTTGCGATGTTCAACGGCAACGCAATGTACCGCGGGTACAGAAGCGCAACTATTGTTGATGAAGATTGCCGGTTTACTATGGTGCACGACACAATTGCGGGCACAGGCGGTTTCATGGTTGCAAGGGGCAAACAAATTGGAGCATGTTGCGTCGGAACAGGGTGTCTTATCGTAGACGAAGATTCATGTGTTAGAGTAGGAGGTTCATGGCTGGGTTCAAATACTACATGCGAAGATCAAATGCTCGCTTGTCCAAAACCGAATACTGGCGATGTGAATACTGATGGTGTTGTAGACATGATGGACCTAGTGCTCGTTATGACGAGTATGCAGGATGCAGCTAAGAATTAACCCACGAAACAATTAATTTCTTAAGTGCCGCAACTGGAAGAGATTGCGGCATTTTTTTTGCACAGCTAGGAGTGATGACGATAGGCGATGGAGAGCCCATCGCCGGAGTGCGACCATGAGACCCACGAACTTTAGAAGAGTCCATTGTTACTACATCGAACAATGTGCGTTGCCCCAATTTTTTCGCAAGTAGTTTTGCCGCTATACGTGGAGCGCTACCACGCCAGCCTTCGGCAAGTATTAACTCGCGTGGGTCGTACCCTGGTTTGCGGTGAATGTCGACTGTCCCTTGATAATCTGGCGCTTTGGAATCATCGTTCCACCAATCGTGACTAAACCATGTATTGCATTCAGAGACAACGACAATGTCCCCGCATCTTTCGTGTGCAAGTTCGCCACGCTCATCGCCGGTATATACAAATTCGATACCAGCGGTATTTTTAAGCAACGCTGTAACAGTAGAAATTTTTGACTCGTCTTGCACATATACGTGCGCCACTTGGTGATCGGGAACTGCGAATGCTTGGCTTGCGCCTGCATCTAAAAATTCTTGCCCACATTCTTCTCGAATAGACAGTAGGCCATTGTCTCGTAGCGTACGATTTATAGCAGTAGCGTATTGGACTTCTTCGATACCGTATTCACTCAAGATGCAAACTTCTATATTTTTTGACTGGTAGTAATCTAGTAGTTTTCCAACTACTTCATCAATTGCAAGAAGTTCTTCAGGAATACTTGGATGGTTTGGTCCAACCCGTTGCAACGGATAATCAAGGTGCGGCAAGTATACTAAGCTAACCGTAGGCGAATGCATCATGTCTACTTCAATTGCTGCATTTGCTATCCACTTCGAGGATGCGATTCCAGCAGTAGGACCCCAAAAATTGAACAGTGGGAATTTTCCAAGTGTATGTTGCAACGTAGTTCGCAAGTTTAGTGGGTTCGTCCAAAGGTCTGGAATTTTTCTTCCATCTGCACGGTACACAGGTCTAGGAGTTACACAAATATCCGCTTTCGAATACATGTTGAACCACCAAAATAGATTTGCAACAGTGGATTCATTTGGAAGCGCATCCCACAAATTTTCGGATTGGACAAGGCTATTAGATTGACGCCAGAAAAATGTCTCGTGTGTTTCGCGTTCGTACCAGCCGTTTGCAACAATGCCATGTTGCTTTGGGTTTGAGCCAGTGAGGATGCTCGTCTGGACAGTACTAGTAACAGCAGGAAGCGGAGGCATAAGTGACGAAACACTGCGCTGTTCTGCGTACTTCGTTATATGCGGTGTGTGCTTACCAAGGTGTTCTTGTGTAAGGCCGACCACGTTCAAAATTGCAATTCGTCGCGTCATTAGGTTCCGAGTATTTTACGGTGTGCAGCCACTGTTAGTACGAAACAAAGTGCTGGTATAACCATGATGTGATATTCACCTAGGGAAGCTATGCAGACGCAGTCTAGAAGAGCAAAACCCGAGAGCAGCGTGTGCATGCCATGCTTGCTCCCTTCTTCTGCTTTCCTGAAATTCTTCCAAGCAACCATCATCCAAGCGCAAAACGCTACTGCGATTCCGATGACAATTGGGGATGGTGATCCTTGCGCTAAAGCGGCTACACCCAGTGGAAAGACCATGAGAACGATGGCGCCGGAAGTTTTTTTTGTGGAATTATTCTCGTAGGTTCCGATGAAAGTGAGAATCGCAGTGTATAGGAAGAGGGCTCCAACATACCACCAAACAGATTGCGAAAAATAATCGCTCGAGAATGCCGATACCGCAACAATAATAGTCAGCCCTCTGCAAAGGCCCATGAGCGGAATTGCGAGAAATCTTGCGTGGTGCAAATATGTATACAGCAATACAGACAGTGCAAGGCAACTTGTAGAAATTCCGGCAGCGATTGATATACCAAAGGCTACTAAAATTGCTAAGCCCACCATAAAAAATCCAGCAGACCAAGCTTGGCGTGAAGTGATAATGCCGCTCGGGATTGATCGATCTGGTCGTTGAATCGTATCTCGTTCCACATCGAAGGCATCGCCAAGAACCATTCCAGCAAAATACAAAAGCAAGAGCACGACTACGATGAGGGTAAGCGGTACGAGCATCTGCAGGGCTGGAGGCGTGATTCGTTCAGACCAAAAAGCAGTGTGCCCCTGAATGACAAATGCTAAACCTACCATGGCATTACTTACAACCGTTGGAGAGTTGCTTATGCGAAGCATATTGAGCCAGCCTTGAAATTCGCCTATGTGTTGATACGGCTTGCGGCCCATTCAAGTTCCTTTGCTATAGATGTTCGTAACTCGCCTTCGCGAAATTGGGTAGGTAGCACATCCCAAGTATACGTTTCAACTTCCCAATTGGTTGCACCAGCTTGTGTAAGGATTGGAATTGCACGTTCAAGTGAGTCTTGCGTTGTACCGAGCACTCCAAACGAGGCTAGATGAATGGGTACATGGAAATGCACTCGCCAAAGTCCTTGAGGAGAAGCAAACATTTCTTTTGTTAGATTTTCATGGAAAGAGATCGCGCCGTCGTGTTGAATTGTAGTCTGGTGCAAATACCGAGGCTCAATCATGCTTTGAAGGGCTTGTGATTTTTCTTCCACGTTTCCAGTATCAAAATTAACTTCCAAAGCATTTGAAAGTTGTACCTTGCCAATCGTCAGTCCGGCGCTGTTGTACTGCGTTACCATATTCTCTACATTTTCCTGCATTACGGCACCATGGCAAGTGTCGTGACAAACACGAATATGTCTACGTGCTAGTTCATCGTCTTTGAAATATGTATTCATAAAATACGCAAGATCTTCTGCACGTTGCAATCGACACCCTGGTTCTGTTTCAATGTCAATATGTACGCAAACGCCTGTTTGCTGTTCGAGTTCGAATAGGAACCGCACGCAACCCTGTAAAAACACTGCCGCATCTTGATTCGTGAACGAATCAGACTCCCATCCAAGCGGCAAAGTCGAAATACCCACATCTGTGTCGTTCGTAATATCCGAAAAAATAGTTGCTAATCGTTTTGTATATTCGAAGCGTTTTGGGTCAGCCCAATTCGGCGTATACACATTGTGTTGCACAACTTTCGAGTGAAAGTTTGAATAGGGAAACCCGTTCATTGTGCTAACGCGTACGTTGCATGCTTCAAGA
>JABJDN010000032.1 GCA_018665385.1 Phycisphaerae bacterium
AAGCAATCGATCATTTGAAAGAAATTCTTGAAAAATGCGAAGCAACAATCATCAACTTTCGAAAGTGGGACGAACGTCGCCTTGCTTACGAAATCGATGGCAACAAACGCGGTGTATACTTTTTGGTGTACTTCAACTCCCCAACATCCGCTATCAGCGAGCTTGAACGTCGATGCAACCAATCTGAGCAATTACTCAGAATGATGGTAACACGCGCCGAGCATCTTCCAACTGAAGTCATCGAAGCCAACGAAGGCGCTGAAGAATTGGCGACTGAAATTGAACTTCGAGGCAAGAAAATGACTGATAATGCCAGCACTGCTGCCAGCACCGTCTCTCGCAAGGAAGACAAAGTTGTAGAAAAAGCTCCTGTTGAGGAAAAAGCGCCAAGCCCTGCCGAAGCGGAAGCTCCTACTGAAGCTCCTGCTGAAGCTCCTACTGAAGTTGCTGAAACCGAAGAAGTCACAGAAGCGTAACGAAATTTCGCCTCAATACGGTACTGCCAGTTTTCTTCTGGTAGACTCTTGAATCGGAGAAACAAATTTATGGCTAATTACAACAAAGTGTTATTAATGGGCAATCTCACCCGAGACCCCGAACTGAAGCGAACTTCAAGCGATATGGCTGTTGCTCAACTGAGCATCGCAGTCAACCGCCAGTACAAAGACCGCAATGGTGAGCAAGTGAAAGAAACTACGTATGTAGATTGCGAAGCTTGGGGACGTACAGCGGAAGTCATGTCACAGTATCTTGGCAAAGGCAAACCAGTCTTTGTAGAAGGTCGCCTGAAGCTTGACCAATGGCAAGACAAAGAGGGTAATAACCGCTCTAAGTTAAAAATGGTCGTAGAAAAGTTTGAATTCATTGACTCCAAAGGAAATCAAACATCTGCGCCTCCTTCAACTGACGGAGCTACAGTTCCACCAACACCAACGGACGACGATATTCCGTTCTAACTAGAACAATTGGCGCGCCGGCAAGCGCCTATTACTACCAGTTGGGGTCGTGCCGGCGACTCCTAACTTTCATTGAAAGGACATCCACTATGGCTAGCGCTCGAAGAATCGAATTGCTTCTCACATCAAATGTAGAAAACCTAGGAATCGTAGGCGACCTCGTCCGCGTTCGAACGGGTTTCGCACGAAACTTTCTGGTCCCAATGGGGCTTGCAGAAGTTCCAACTCCTGAAAAAATAGAAGCCCTCGCTGGTGCTCGCGTTATTGCCCTTGAAGAATACGAAGCAAATCGCACTGAACAAGCAGGTATTATTGAAAAATTAGAAGGTATTGTTCTCACAATCACACGTAGTGCGAACGACAAAGGCGGTCTCTATGGTTCAGTAACTCAACGTGACATCGCAGATGCACTTGTTGAAAACGGCTACTCGGTCGATACACGTGCCGTACGTCTTCACTCTGCTATTCGCAGAATCGGTGAATACCACGTTACTATCCAATTCGGAAGCGACATGCGCGCTGAAGTTGAAATTTTAGTGAACCCTGACAGGGCACTAGAAGATCGCGAAGATATGGATTTTGATGATGACGGAAACCTTATCATCGTTGATGCTCAACCAGAAGCAGATTCCGAGACTCCTGCTGAAGAATCGAATACAGAAGAACCAGCTGAAGAAACTGCAACTGCTGAATAACTCCTCTGCATTCCTATGCAAATACAAAGGACCCATGCGAATTGCATGGGCCCTTTTTTTATGCCACACGTATTGCTTGACACAAAAAAGGCCCGCCCCGTGAGAGGCGAGCCTTATTCGTTCTGGGGATTGGGGGACCCGCGGCGTTATGCGGCAGATGCCTCCCGAGAAGATTGCAAATTAAACTCATGGTCTAAGTATTGAGCAACATAATCTAGAATGCTTGTTGCCTGCGGCACGTTTGGATTTGAAGTTTGGCCCATAGGGTCGAACCGCATATTTCTGAATCGTTCAACCGCATCTGGAAGCGGCAATCCATATTGAATTGCAAGTGAGAATGCCCGACAGAATCCTTGGATAAGCCCAGATAGCGTGGAGCCTTCTTTGCTCATTTTGATGAAAATTTCGCCCGGAGTGCCATCATCAAACAGACCAATCGTCAAATAACCTTCATGGCCACCAACGGAAAACTTGTGGGTAACCGACGTATGCGTTGGGGGTAATGTTTTGCGATGGGAAGACGTTGGGGTACTCATGTGACTTTTCTATCGGCCTACTCCTACAAGCAACTTGACTTAACAAGATAAGAATGCATTTCTTCTGCCTTAGAAGCAAACTCATCTGAATGCTCTGAGCGGAAGTACAAAGCAGTAAAGCCTGTGGCTGAAGGCACGCCAACTGGTCTCAATGTCCCGCGAGAACGCTGTAATTTCTGTGCAAGTTTTTTTGAATCTTTCGTTCTAATAACAACGTCTTCATCATCGATAATCATGGAGCCAATTTGGAGCATTGAAGCCGAGACTCGTAGTTCGTGGTATTGCACTAACCGCTTGACCCCTGCTGGCAAATCACCATACCCTGTTTCCATATCTCGAACTATCTGTTGCACAGCATGCATAGTTTCGCACGATGCAAATCTACAATACATGACTAATCGTCTTCCCATAGAAGCAATATACGCATTGGGTATAACACCTGAGACTCCAAGGTCAACCATCGCTTCTACGAGCACTGGTTTTTTGCCTTCTCGTAACTGTAATACAGCTTGCTCAAGAAGTTGGCAGTACATTTCATACCCTACTGCAGCGATATGCCCTGATTGTTCTTCGCCAAGTAGGTTGCCCGCTCCG
>JABJDN010000187.1 GCA_018665385.1 Phycisphaerae bacterium
ATTTCAGAATTGGCCGATGCGATGTCAATCGTTCCCAAATTAGTTAAGCCTTCCGCAAATATCCAACTTGTTGATATGAGGGTGCCATCTTCGCAAACTGTAAGTTCTCCAGCGACATTAATGTACGACTCTTTAGCAATAAGAGTTGCCTCATATGAGCAACCAACGCTAAGATCTGAAGCAACATCAATGGTGCCACCAGAAACATCGATGGTGCCTCCTTGCCAGTTTAAATTTCCGCCAGCCTCTACGGTTAGGTTTAAAGTTGTCAGTGAACTTGAGGTAGTAGACAGGGTGAGTTCGCCGCCATTTTGCACTGTTACGGAATTTGCAACTGCGCCCGATTGGTTAATATCAACATGGCCAGAAATGACGATATCTACAGCAGCTGTAGGCACAACACCAGAACTCCAGTTCGCTTGGTTAAACCAACTTCCTCCATCGCTTCCAATCCAAGTAACGGCCGCTGCATCTAGGGAAACCGATAGAATTCCAGTACCGCTAAATCCATCTGACCAGCCGCCAACTCTAAACAAATATTCATTGCCTGCATCTACAACAGCTTCAAGCGTCGATGTGTACCCGCCACAACCAGTAGTATCATCTTGGCACGCAACAAGTACTAGAGCGCTTCCTGTGTCTTCGTACAGCACCAAATCGGTATCGTAGTTTGCTTGGTCGCAAGTACTGAGAGTGATTGTTCCTGATGCAGGAGCCAAGTATCGATACCAAATATCATGGGCAGTTTCTCCACCATCTCCCGAGACTTCACAGGAAGCGTGGTTGTCTCCATCAGTCGTTGCTCCATCGGTAGTGAAGTGCCAATCGCCTTCAGAAATTGAAACGGCATCGGTGTAATCATCATTTTCAGGTGCAGTAATTGAATCACCATTTGCGTCGTGGAGAGTAAGAACTATATCGCCGCCACCTGGAGTGGTTGTATCTTTATAACTTCCAACCCGAATAGTAATTCGTTCACCAAAGTACACATCGACTTCGAGGTGGCTCGAGTAGCCACTGCATCCTGTGCCATCGTCGTTGCAGCCAAGGAGTGTGAGGTTGTTGCAATCATCCCCAAGATACGCAACGATGTCCGAATCATAATCCACACTATTGCATGTTGAAATGGCAAGCGTTCCAGATGCGCCAACAGTATATGAATACCAAACGTCGTAGGCGGTTTGTCCACCATCGCTTGAAGTAGTGCATTCGGGATGTGCTATGCCATCAGTTGTTGCATCTATAGTTGTAAATGCTGTTGTGCCAAGGTAGATTTCACTGGCATTTGAACAGTTATCATTTGCAGGCGGTGATTGCGCAAATGCAAGTGATGATATGGAGAATATCGCACATCCAAACATTATCTGTGTATTCATCGTTGTCCTCTCAAACTTCATTTCAACTTATTATGGGCTGTGGGATCGGCGAAGTCCATATAAAAAGTAGTAATCACCCGAGAAATATGCGCAGGAACCCTCTCTTTCGTATAATTACGCTCTTAGAGCGGTTTTCTATGTTACTCCTGTTTTGCATCTTGATTTTTATTGCGTCATTGCTCGGCGGGGCTGTGCCATTGTTCATCAAGCCAACACATAGACGTATACAGCTTGCTATGAGTTTTATTGGCGGAGTTATGGCAGGAGTAGCAATTCTTGACTTACTGCCAGAGGCACTTGAGCTTGGTGAAACAAAAGCTGTCATGCTCTGGTTACTTGCGGGATTTTTAACAATCTTTTTACTCGAACGGTTCTTGCCGTCCCACTGCCATGAGGTTGGAGAACAGGAACACGACTCTTGCGGGCATGAACACAAACTTACTTGGGTAGGAGCATTCCTAGGGCTTTCGTTGCACAGCGTACTCGCGGGAGTCGCACTTGGCGCAGCATGGCAAGCGGGTGGGATGCCAATCGCATTAGGAGTATTCGTTGCAATTATTCTTCATAAACCATTTGATGGATTAACGCTCGTTGCGATGATGCGAATTGCGAAAGTCATTCGTTCGAAAGTACTTGTAGCGAATGTTGTGTTTGCCTTTGGTGTTCCTGTTGGCGTTTTGTTTTTTCACTTTAGCGGTGGGGCAAGCCATGAATTAGTTTCAGCAGCACTTGCTTTCTCAGCAGGCATGTTCCTGTGCATTTCACTGAGTGACTTGCTACCGGAACTGCAATTTCATGGGCACGACAGAATAAGTTTAACGCTTTCCTTGATAGCAGGACTCGGGTGTGCGTGGGGAATTTCATCAATGCATTCTCATGACGAGCATAGCGATTCACATGTTGAATCAAGTACACTGCACGAACATTAATATGACACAAACAACCCCAAATTACAAGAAAACACTGAACCTTCCTAAGACTTCGTTTCCTATGCGGGGCAACCTTGCACAAAACGAACCGCAATCTACAAAGCGTTGGAATAAGGAAAAGTTATACGAAGCTGTGCAACAGGCTAGGGCAAATGCAGAGCCTTTCGTATTTCACGATGGACCACCATACGCAAACGGTTCTATTCATGTTGGTCACTTGCTTAACAAAGTATTGAAAGACATCGTTGTACGTACGCAAGTCATGTCGGGGAAAAAGTGCCCCTACACGCCCGGATGGGATTGCCATGGTTTGCCTATCGAACACAAGGTAATGACGAACCTAGTAGAGTCGGGGAAAATTGAAAAATTAAAAACACTTGATGATGATGCACGCAGAATTGCTATCCGTCGAGAGTGCAAGAAGTACGCTGAAAAGTTTGTAAAGTTACAAACTACGCAAATGCAAAGTCTGTTAACGATGGCTGATTATGCTGATCCATACCTGACTATGCATCCGCAGTACGAATCCTCAGTACTTGAGGTGTTTGCAAACCTTGTTGAAACTGGTGTTGTATACCGGCAACTGAAACCAGTGCATTGGTCCATCGCGAATGAGACTGCACTTGCTGAAGCGGAACTGGAATACGAAGATCGCGAAGACCCATCAATTTTTGTGCATTTTGATGCTGTTGACTCGAATGCAGTTGCATCTGCATTCGGAGTTGCGCTTGATGAAACTCCAACATTTCTCATCTGGACAACAACACCATGGACGTTGGTTGCGAATATGGCGATCACTGTTTCGCCCCGTTTCGAATATTCCCTTGTTCGTTTAGGCGACAAGGTAACAATTGTAGCCAGTGAATTGCTTGAAAAAGTAGCGGCAGTTACAGGCGTAACTCCTGAAGTTCTTGGCACATGCAAAGGGGATGCACTTGTCGGAATGCAGTACGAGCATGTGTACTGTGACCGCACTTGCCCAATCATTTCGGGTGACCATGTCACTCTTGAAGACGGTACCGGCTTAGTGCATACAGCACCGGGCCATGGTACTGATGACTATATTGTTGGCTTAGCAAACAATCTAGATATTTATTGCCCCGTTCTTGCAAATGGCATATACGACGAAACGGTTCCAGAGTTTTTATCTGGGCTTTCAGTTTGGGATGCAAATGAAGTGGTAGTGCAAAAGTTGCGCGACTCTGGACACCTGTATTACATGTCTATGTATACCCATAGTTACCCGCACGATTGGCGAAGCAAAACGCCCGTGATATTCCGTTCCACTGAGCAGTGGTTTGTTGCAGTTGATGGTGATATAGAGGGCGGAACAACAATACGCAAGGCGGCACTGCAAGCGACAGAAAATGATATTACGTTTGTTCCTGCTTGGGGAAAAAACCGAATGCGTGGCATGCTTGATTCACGCCCCGACTGGTGTTTATCAAGGCAACGTGCGTGGGGTCTTCCGATTCCTGCATTTAAAAAACAAGACGGTTCTTTCTTACTTACCC
>JABJDN010000031.1 GCA_018665385.1 Phycisphaerae bacterium
AAGAAAAGAATGAATCCATGGTCGATGGTCGCTGCGCTTTGTGCAGTAGGTCTCTGCCCATTGTTTTCAATTGCTGCCATCTTTGCTGGATTTAGGGCGTTGGTAGAAATTAAGGCTAGGGGAGATACGCGAGGAGCTCGTCTTGCGTTTGCCTCTATTCTTGTAGGAGCGGTTATTTCTGGCTTGTGGGGTGGAGGATTATTCTGGTGGAATATACATGTTCGTTCCATGATCGAGCATGGTCCAGTTGAAGCTATTACGCAAGGCCAAGATGGGAATGTCACTGATTTTTTAGCAGTCTTCAGTAATCCAACGACTCCAGAAACAGCGAGTGAATTTTTACAAGCCATACACTTGAAGTACGGTTCATTGCAGGGTGGGCATTTAGATAGTGATATTGAAGAATCCCCTGTGGATGGCGATAACCTTTTCCTAGGAATGGTTCCTATGGAAGCGGAACTTACATATGTACTTATGTTCGATACAGGCAAAGCAGTGCAAATGAAGGCGCAATACGAGCTTTTCCATCAAGATTCGAATGGAAATACCTTTACCAATCGCTTCGTTTGGGTGCAGTTGCTCGATGAGGAAGCGGGGAATCTCGTGTATCCTGCTCAGGCAGTGGAGAACGAAGTACAACATGGAAAGTGAACCGGTCATCACAGTCAAAGATTTGGTCTGTCGATTTGGCGACCAAACTGTACTAGACGGGGTAGACCTTGACGTAGAAGAAGGCGAAGTATTAGTAATCATGGGCGGTTCGGGTTCAGGAAAATCGACACTACTTAGACATATGATTGGTACGTTTATTCCAGATGGCGGAACTGTGTCGGTGTTTGGGGACGACCTAGCCTCGTTAGACGAAGATGGCATGAACAAAATCCGTCGTCAGTTTGGAATTCTGTTTCAATCGGGAGCGCTTTTTAATTCAATGAGTGTTGCGGATAACGTGGCATTATCACTGAGGGAACATACTGACCTTGATCCAGACATAATAGAATTTATTGTCAAGATCAAGCTAGAACAAGTCGGGTTGCGTGAAGCAGCTGCAAAATTTCCTGCAGAAATTTCTGGTGGCATGAAAAAAAGAGCAGGCTTAGCAAGAGCATTAGCACTTGACCCAAAGTTATTGTTCTACGATGAACCCTCAGCTGGCTTAGACCCTGTCACAAGCGCAAGTATTGACCAACTGATATTAGACTTGGCAAAAAAAGCAGGCGCTACCAGTGTTGTTGTTACGCATGAAATGGATTCTGCTTTTGTCATTGCAGATCGCATGGCAATGTTAGACAAAGGCAAAATGTTGATGATAGACAAACGCGAAGCATTTGAACGCTTGCGCGATTGGCCTTTGGAACAAGTCGATGAACTAGATGAGCGACAACAGCTCATTCGTCAATTTTTACGTGGTGATGCAGAAGGTCCATTAACAAAACGAAAAGAAGATTCAAGTTACGCAGAAGATTTATTAGGTGTTGAGGCCCCGCGGTTATCACGCGGTCCTTCGGTGCATTCCTCAAAGGAGTAAAAAATTATGTCGCAAATACGAAACAAAAGACAAAACAACATACGAGCAGGAGTATTCGTCTCAGTGACAATAGTCCTTGGTTTAGTGGTCTTTACCATTTTGACAAATGCGTGGACGAAACTTACTACGACCACATCTACCTATTCAGTTACATTCCCTGTCTCTGATGGCATTGGCTCGCTCGCTTCTGGTTCAAAAGTCCGCTTAGGTGGTGTTCTTGTAGGCAACGTGAGCTCGGTCGCCCCTCGGTTACAGAAAGACACACCTATTACTCAAATTGATGTGGAATTCCAATTAGACCAACAGTACACGCTGTACACGAACGCATCGCTCCATTCAAAAGCAGGGCTGCTTGGGTCAACAGGGTGGCTATCGATTTCTGATGTTGGTAGTGGCGAAGTCGCAACTAATGAATCAATGTTGCATGGCGATACTGAGACTATGTTATCGCAACTGCTTGGTAAAGACGCTCAATTGAACATTTCAAAATCACTCGAGGCACTCAGGAAACTAAGTCAAGCGGCGTCTAATGATGGCGGTGCACTTAAAATACTTCTTGGCGAAGAAGAATCTCGTTCATTGGATGTAGCGATTCGTTCGGCTAGATCTAGCCTAGAGTCACTCGATTCCGTGCTGCAATCTACTGAAGAGATATGGCCAGCGTGGAAACAATCAGTAACTTCCATTCTGACGGATACCCAAGAGTTACCTGCAACAGCAAAAGAAACTTTGCACTCTATGCAGACTATTTTGGCTGACATGCAAGCAAATATGTTACCGAATGTAGAAAACGCAATGCAATCATTGGATAATGCAATGGCATCACTAGAATCAATGAGTGTGGTATACGAAAAGAAAGCACCTGTATGGGCATCTGGAATTTCAGACATCATAAAAAACACCGAGCAGATTTCAGCGCGTGCAGAACAAGCAATCGACGAAATATCTGCAAGCCCATGGCGTTTGCTTTACAGGCCTACTGATAGGGAAATTGCATACGAACAATTAAATGCAGCATCTTGGCAACTATTAACCGCGCTGTCTGATTTGAGAGTTTCTGCTGATACACTTGAAGAGTTATCGCTTTCGGATGACGCTCCAGAAAAAGCATCTATTCTTGCGGCTTCCCTTCGCGAAAGTGCAATAGAGTTTGAGAAAGCGCGAACGGAAATTCTTGAACGTATGAAATTGGATTTCCCAAACCGTTAATGGATGCAACAGGTAAGCACAACATAGAGGTCATTACTTCTTCTCTTGATCCACGTGTGGATTTATACAGAAGTGTCCGAGATGCAGACTTGAGGGGTAGGCGTCATGTATGCATGGTCGAATCAGAAATGGTTGTGCGTCGGTTGCTTGAGTCGAGTTGGGATATTCAATCGCTCTTTCTATCTCCACAAAAATACGAACGCCTAGCTCCATTCATCACAGACCCGTCGACGAAAGTGTATGTTGCAGATGTTACGCTTATGTCCGAAATCTCTGGTTTTCATATTCATAGAGGTACGCTTGCACTCGTTCACCGTCCTTCTGAAGCCGCACTTTGTTTTCAGAATCTTGTGAGGGTGTTGAAAGAGAAAGAATCTATAGCGTTGCTTTTGGCGGAGGGGATTACGAACGTTGACAACATGGGCGCTTTGTTCCGCAATGCCGCTGCATTTGGCGTTGACGCCATCGTATTAGACCACGCATGTTGCGACCCCCTGTACCGTAAAGCGATTCGGGTTTCTATGGGGCACGCATTGTCTGTTCCATGGGCAGTAACGTCAAATTGGAACGATGCACTCTGCCAGTTGAAAGCGGAACTGCATGTCACTTTGATCGGATGTGAAACAGGTAACACAGCAAAACCAATGTGGGAAATAGACCCTACAAACAAGATGGCATTGATAATGGGCGAAGAAAAATCTGGATTATCAGCAAGCACAATTTCAACATGTGATTATCTTGTTGAAATTCCAATGACACCGCGAGTTCCATCAATAAATGTTGCAGTCGCTTCAGCTGTTGGGCTGTACGAGTTTCTTGGCAGGAACCGTATCAACGATAGGTAAACCGTCGACGACTTGCGTATCATCTATACGTTTGATTTTTGCTCCGAGTGCGGTAAGTGTTTTTTCCATTTGCTCGTAGCCTCTGTCTAGATGGTAGACACGGCTTACAATCGTTTCGCCCTCTGCTGCAAGACCAGCAATGATAAGGCTTGCAGATGCTCGTAAATCGCTCGCCATTACTGGAGCGCCGATTAATCGGTCTACACCTTGGACAACAACTGTTGAGCCCTGCTTTACGAGCCTCGCGCCCATTCTGCTTAATTCCGGAACATGCATGAATCGCTCTGGGTAAATTTTTTCAGTAATAATACTGTTGCCCTTTGAGAGGCAAAGTAATGCCATCATTTGAGCTTGCAAATCCGTAGGAAAGCCTGGAAAAGGTTGCGTTGTAAACATGACTGGTTTTAAATTGCGATCGCTCGTCACTTGAACTGTGCAAGATACTGGATCTTGCGATGTATCGGTTTGGTGTACATGCACTCCAACGGTTGAGAGAACATCTGTAACTGCTAGAAGATGGTCTAATGGAAATTTCTCGATGGTTACATTCCCATTTGTCATTGCTGCAGCGATTGCCCATGTTCCCGCAACGATTCGGTCAGGCATCACGGTATGTGATGCTCCCCCAAGTTGGTCAACACCCTCAATGGTGATTCGTGGTGTACCTGCACCGGAAATTTTTGCGCCCATAGCATTGAGCAACTTCGCAAGATCAGTAATTTCTGGCTCACACGCAGCAGATTCGATAATCGTCTTGCCTTTAGCTAGAGTAGCTGCACTCATCACGTTCGCTGTTCCAAGAACAGTCGAACCAAATGGTCCACCTAGAAATATGGTAGCTCCGTGCAACCGTTCGCATCTTGCAACTATGTCTCCACCCTCAAGATGAATTTTTGCGCCTAATGCTTCAAGCCCACGTAAGTGTAAGTCAATTGGTCTGTCACCAAACGAGCAACCACCTGGCATGGAAACACGCACTTCACCACGCTTCGCAAGCAAGGGACCGAGCACGCAAACGCTTGCTCGCATTGTTCGAACAATATCGTAGCGAGCATGGGAGATTGACGAGTCGAGTGATTGAATTTGGATTTGTGAGTTAACTCTTGTTGCAGTGCATCCAAGTTCCTCAAGTAAGCGAACCATATTTGCAATATCTGAAAGATTTGGTACGCCTTCAAATACAACAGCCTCATCTGTTAGAAGCGTTGCTGCGAGTAAAGGTAAAGAAGCGTTCTTAGAACCATCTACTGTTATTGTGCCCGAGAGTCGATTGCCGCCTTGTATTGAGAATGCATCCATTGGTTTTGCTGGTTCCTTCCTGCGTGTTGCCGTCCTTGGCGATTGTGGGGGGTGCTTAATTGAAATCGGCTGAACTGACCTCAAAAACCCACTTTTTCTTACAATGCTGATGGTAACAAAACCAAGCACTTTGGGTGCTTGCCTAACTTGCCAAATGTGAGTTATCACACCAAAAACAGGGGCAAGGTGGGTTTGTATCGGTTAGTAATCGGAAATTGCAAGACTTTTGTTTGCGCCTGACTATTCTAACTATAGTATTGATAGAAGATTGCTGATTATGAAGACATTAGGAGACTTGAAATGAAACAAACAAAATTACTATCATGTGCTGTTATCACAGCCATTTCTGCCAGTGCGTTTGCAGATACCTTATTAGTTCCCGATGATTATGGTTCAATTCAATCGGCAATTGATGCAGCTGTTGAAGGTGATGTTGTGAGTGTAGCTGAAGGCATTTACTACGAAACAATCGACTTTTTGGGCAAAGCAATTACTGTGCAAAGCACCAATGGTAGTCCTCAGGGAACATACATTGATGGCAATGTATCGTCAGGCGTTGTAGTAACTTTCGCTACCGGTGAAACGAACCTGTCAATTTTAGATGGACTTACGATTCGAAATGGATTAAACCAAGATGGCGGCGGAGTGTATGTTTTTGAATCTTCACCAACAATCCGCAATTGTGTTATCACTGGTAACACTGCGAAACGATATGGTGGTGGCTTGTTTATCGACGCAGGCTCGGTGACTATGGAATCAACCGTGGTACGTGCAAATGAAGCATCGGGCGCAGGTGGTGGTGTATATATGCGAACTTCTTCTGCGACTGTTATAGATAGTTCTTTTGAAAACAACCAAGGCTCTAGCGGTGGTGGCTTGTATATTAAAGACGGCACAGCTGAAATTTCTCTAACGGCAGTTTCTATAACTGGAAACGCAGGAGCAAATGGCGGTGCGTTATACAACAAAAATAGTTCCATAACAGTTCTTGATTCAACGTTTTCTTCTAACGAAGCAACCAAAGGCGGCGCATGGTTTAGTTATTTAAACGGTGATGCAACGATTACAAATACTGTGTTTTTAGAAAATACGGCGACTGACTCAGGCGGAGCAGCAAACATTCGAAGCAACAGTACTGTGGATTTTATAAATTGCACGTTCGATACAAACATAGCGGACAGCGACTGCGATGGCATAGGTGGCAGTGGCGCAATCGACATTGCAAGTAGTACTGTGACACTTGAAGACCCAATCATTTGCGTGAACTTAGTATGCGATGTTATTGAAGATTTTTCAGCTTCTGAACCAGTCATCGTCGGTGACATTATTGGTTGCTCCACAGGCCTCGGTGCTTGTTGTGGTGGCGAAGCGTGTTGGGAAATGGATTACAGTGCTTGTTTAGATGGTGGTGGAGTATTCCACGGTGAAGATACTATTTGTGAAATGGTTGACTGTTTCGGGATTAATTCTGGAGCTTGCTGCTTGGGATCACTCTGTATTGTTACTGCAAACGAAGCTGCTTGCGTGGATGCAGATGGCATCTTCCAAGGCATTCAAGTAGATTGTGCAGACGAAGCAGTTGAATGTATAGGTTGCCCTGCAGATCTAAATGGCGATGGTTCTGTTGAAGTAAACGATGTTATCGAAGTCATTTCATCTTGGGGCGCGTGCCCGTAAGGAACAGAATTGCTTCCTGCCTGGAAATAGGATATTAACCAGGTAGCAAAGCCGATACATAAAGGGATAGTAAATAAAAAAGACCCCACTGCTTGCAGTGGGGTCTTGTATTTGGATAGCTGTTTTTTACATCGCGATGATTATTTACGTCGACGTCGGCTTGCGATTCCCGCTAAGCCAAGAAGTGCAAGTGCACCAGGTGCTGGAACAGCATCGCCGTAGATTGAGACAGCATCGATGAAGTATGCTTCACTACCAGAGTTGCTTTCACCTCTAACGTGTAGGTGACCTGCACCTAATTCGGAAACATCAAATTCAAGGAACATCCATGTTCCTGATGCTTCTTCAAGAACTGAACCGTTACCATCACCACCATTACCATCTAATGAGTAGAGTGTTCCATTAACTGGGTCTGCTCCCCAGTGGATTGAGAAATTATCAGCAGCTTCGTAACCGGTAGCTGCAATGTAAATTGCAATTGAAACCATTGTAGCGCTACCTTCGTATCCATCAAAGTGGAGTTCCATGATGCCGTCAATATCCGACATTTGATACCCTTGGTCTCCGTCATAAAATCCTTGTGAACCGTAATTTGTCACACCAACATAATCGCCATCACCAAGACCAACACCGCCAGTTGAGCCATACCAAGCGCTAAAGCCATCGCCGTTTACAGCTGCTTCACCTTCATTATTTGTCAGCCAGTGATCAGTATTAACGTCACCGTAGTCATAATATTTTCCGCCAAGATCATTGACGTCTTCAAAACTTGTGTACCACAACAAATCAGCAGAAGCTGATCCCGTTATAAACGAGGCTAATAATCCAGTTACTAATAAAGTTTTCATTTTTCTCTCTCTTTCCTAATTTGTTACGCGCTATCCAAACGCTGTTTTCTCTTCTGGAAAGGTATCTCTCGTACCTTTTCTATGAACAATATATAGGAACAGGTAGTCACTTCAAGAAAAAACACAGCAATTTCTTCAATAAATTGCGATTTTCTCTATTATTACGTCATGAATAAAATTACCTATCTTCTCACTACTTTTGCACTTGGTTTCTATATACCTACAGTTAGCGGGCAAAACCCTGCTCCTGCAACAGAGAAGCCCAATATTGTTTTCATTTTGGCTGATGACCTCGGATACGGGGAAATCGGCTGTTTTGGACAGGAGTTGATTCAAACACCGACTATTGACAGGCTAGCGGTGGAGGGCATGAAGCTGACAGAGCATTATTCTGGAAGTCCTGTTTGCGCATCATCGCGGTGCACATTGCTGACAGGAAAGCACACTGGCAATGCAATTATTCGTAACAACCGCGAGCTTGGCGGTTGGGGAGCAGAGGAACCTGAAGGGCAATTCCCATTGCCAACAGGAACTCCTACTATTAGTTCAATGTTACAAAGTAACGGGTATGCAACAGGGGCGTTTGGGAAGTGGGGGTTGGGGGGACCGCAAACAACTGGCCTGCCGAACGATCATGGTTTCGATGAATTTTATGGGTATATTTGCCAACGTGTTGCGCATAATTATTACCCGACGCACTTGTGGAAAAATTCAGAAAAAGAAATGTTGAAAGGGAACGAAGAGTGGTTTAGCGCGCATCAAAAAATAGAAAGTCCTGTAGGCTTCGAAAAATTTAGCGGCCAAACATACGCGCCTGACCGAATCTTAGAAGAAACTATTTCGTTTATTGATACGCATGCTAAAGAACCATTCTTTGTATATTTCGCCAGTATTATTCCGCACGTCGCTTTGCAAATTCCAGATGCTGAATTAGATTTGTACCCTGAGGATTGGGATGCCGAGCCTTACTTAGGTCAAAAGGGTTATCTTCCCCATCCTAGACCCCGCGCTGCATACGCTGCAATGATCACACGTTTTGACAATGAAGTTGCTTCTATTGTAGAAGCGCTGGAACGAAACGGTGTTGCTGATAACACAATTGTAATTGTGACATCAGATAACGGACCGAGTTGGGTTGGTGGTGTTGATATGGAATTCTTTAAAAGCAGCGGTGGACTTCGTGGCAGAAAAGCGCAACTCTTTGAGGGTGGAATTAAAGTACCAACAGTTGTTTGGTGGCCCGGAAAAGTGCCAGCAAGTACTACGAACGATTCCACTTCTGCGTTTTGGGATTGGTATCCGACACTAGCGAGCATTGCTGGAGCCAAACCAGTTGAAAGCGATGGGGTTTCGCTTGTGCCTGTTTTGCAGGGCAAGGACTTACAAACTCGCGGCTTGTATTGGGAACATGGGAAAGTACAAGCATTCCGCGATGGTGATTGGAAACTGTTACGAGCCAACAACAAAGACGGAATTGAGGTTGAGTTGTTTAATTTGGCCAGTGATCCAAACGAAACAACGAACCTTGCAAGTTTTAAACCAGAATTAGTAGACAAGTTAACAAAAGCTGCGATGGCGTCTCGAACGAAGTCATCCGAGTTTCAATCATTTTTAGACAAGGATACAGAGTAGCAATCGGCTACAATAAATTTTTCTTATGGCATTAACTGAGCAGGTACATTTAGCAACACTTTGGTTTTTATCAGCTCGTGCTATGGCTGTTGCTGGCGCTGATATGCCCACAGTCCAAGAGGCTGCAACAGGTTTATATGCTCAGGCAATTCTCGGTTTCTCTGAAGAGGACTGCCGAAAAGCAAAAAGTGCAGATCATATCAGTAATAAAACCCTCATAGATTGCTTGTCGGGCGTGCAACAGTTGCCAAAGGAAGTAGCGGAAAAGATTTTGACAGGTGTCATGATGATTTCATACGCAGACAGAAAAATGAAACCACTTGAAGTTCGTTGGGCATCGATGCTTGCGTCTGCTATTGATGTGACTCCCGATGATTTTCAAAGGTGTTGCGTGAACGCGCGCGTTATTGCTTCAATGCTCCGTCCTCATGGAGCACCAGCATGAGCGGGAAAGAAACCAACTTTACATTCCTAGAAAAGTACGATAAACGCGTTGCTGCTCTCGCAAAACAAGCGGAAGAATATGTGCATACGGACCCTGATTCATGCATGTTCAAACTTCGATTGATGGTTGAAACCATGGCAAAGAAACTTACCAATTTGCAAATGCGCGGCGATATATCCCAAGATTTGGGTGCTATGCTTGGTGCACTTGAACGAGGCGGAGTAGTTCCTCGAAGGCAGGCAGATAGTATGCATGCAATTCGTAGGGACGGCAATGCTGCCGTGCATGGAAGCCCAACACCCGTTCCAACTGCAATGCGTAGGCTGAAAGAAGCGTACCGAATTTCTGGTTGGTTCTGTAAAATCGTAAAGCGGGGATCTAAAATCACATTACATGAATTTCAACCTCCAATTCCACCAGTGCCAGTCAGCAAAGAAACAGCTGATTTGCACAACAAACTTGATAAGTTAGAAGAATCTATAGAGCAACGAAGAGGGGAAACACGCGAATCGTTGCTTATGTTTGGTCCTCAAGAAAATGTCGAGGATGTTTCTCGCAGGATTATTGAAGAACTTGTTGCTCTAGATAATGTTGCTGCCGCTGCAGGCGAGCCAACGATTGACGCGGACTTTGTTGCATTGGTCATGGCGATGGATTTGGAGCAAATTGAAGAAGACCCTCGTCATGGCGTAGATTCAAGACAGGCAAGAAGAGAAGCAGAGCAGCAACTCGAAGGTATTAAACAACACCTAGCAGAACGAGAAAAAGCGTTTTTAAATGAACGCACATTTTTACTTGAACAAAGGGATGTCACATGATTGTAGTCAGTGAAACTGAAATTATTTTACGATTAGTATTAGCGGTAGTCCTAGGTGGCGTTATTGGCTTTAATCGAAGTCGCCATAATAAACCTGCTGGATTACGAACGATGGCGCTCATTAGCCTAGGTTCAGCAGCATTTACTCTCATTGGTATCGAAGCAGTTATGCAATTATCACAATTGCAAACGGGCGTTGATAGTTTGACATTGGGTGTATCTTCTTCAATAAATTTAGATTCAAGTAGAATTATTGCTGGGATTGTTGGTGGTGTTGGTTTTCTTGGCGCAGGTGCAATTATTCAATCGAAAGGTAGAGTTCAAGGCATGACTAGCGCTGCTAGTATTTGGGTGACCTCTACAATTGGTGTATCAGTTGGTCTAGGGCTGTATTTGCTAGCGACAACTATTACATTTATCGCATTTGTTGTACTCATCATGTACTGCTTCTTTGGCAGCGAGACTGAAGAAGAGGAAAACCTCTAGACAACACTTACTTCCAAGGATTGGTCACGTGGCAGGCTCTGCCGGTATTCTCAATATAATCTTGGTGTATGTCTTCGGCGATGTAAAATGTTTTGGCGGGTTCGATTTCTGTTGCAATTGGCCTAGTAACAGCACCAGAATCACTTAGCTCTTGCACATATGCTTTTGCAGATTGTAGTTGCTGCTTGGACGTAGTCCATATACCCGAACGATACTGCGTACCTTTATCTGGACCTTGTCTATTTACTTGGGTTGGATCATGCATTGTAAAGAACGCTTGTAGCAATGTCTCGTATGAAATTACTGTCGGGTCGAACGTCACTTTTGTTGACTCTGCATGTCCTGTTTCTTTTAAACATATATCTTCGTACGTCGGGTTTTCAGTGTTTCCCTGCATGTATCCGCTTTCGACATTTATAACTCCTTCGCCTTTTTGGAAGTAATGTTCAATTCCCCAAAAACAACCACCAGCAAAATAGGCTGTTTCAGTTGCTACTGGAGTTGAATTTGCAGGTAACTTGTCGCCTTCTTCATAAAAGTGAAGTGAAACTGAATTCAAACAAAAACGTTTGCCGGTTGGTTTTGGCCCATCAGGAAATTCGTGTCCTAGATGCGATTCGCATCGCGCGCATAAAATTTCGACGCGGTCCATGCCGTGTGAGTTATCTACTTTTGTTGCAACATGGCCATCGGCGAAAGGGGAGAAGAAACTAGGCCAGCCAGTTCCGGAAGTGAATTTGTGCTCGCTCGAGAATAAAGGCAAGCCACAAACCACGCATGCATAAAATCCATTCTTTTTATTGTCTAGTAGCGTGCCGCAAAACGGCCGTTCTGTTCCAG